>JAAFHO010000499.1 GCA_013297575.1 Chitinophagales bacterium | reverse complement strand
ATTATTTGATGGACCACAATTACCGGATGTTGGCCGAAGGTACGCACGATGGTTTTAAAGATTGGTACTACAAAGGCCGCCGACCCAATGCGTTTTATATCCCACGATTCAGGAATGTAGGTGCCGACAAGCAGTCTGATTATTTGCGGGGTTACGCTTTTGGTGGTTCCTGCGGGCGACAATCTTGGGACAGAGGGACTGAAATGGATGGTTTTGGCGCGGATTTTAAAACATCTATGACCAAACCTGGGCCTTGGACGATCTTTTTACAAAGTCAGGCCGAAATGCTGCCTATGCACCATAACCATGTTAAAATTAACCACAAGCAACCCGACCGCTGGGGTATGCCCACCATAGATATTGATTGCGCCACGGGATCCAACGAAGCCGCGATGAGCCGCGATATGGCCACCACCATGCAGGAAATGTTGGAATCGAGCGGGTTTCATAGTATCCGGGTTTGGGACACGGGAGCCGCACCGGGTTTAGGGATCCACGAAGTAGGTACTGCCCGGATGGGGCGCGATCCCAAGACCAGCGTACTCAATGGCTGGAATCAAATCCACGCCGTAAAAAATGTTTTTGTTACGGATGGCGCAGCACTGCCCTCTCAAGGTTGCCAAAACCCCAGTTTGACCTTTATGGCACTTACAGCGCGCGCCGTGGACTATACGGTAAGAGCGATGAAGCGTCGGGAGTTATGAATAAATTAAAAAAATTATTCAACATACGTAAATTATGCGCTGTTGATTTAATCGGATGGCTTAACGTTGGTGAATCCCGTAGATTGGGCATCCTATACTTCCGCGCTGCAGGTTTTGTGTATGAAAAGCGGATTGAAATCCTTCTAAATTTATACACAAAACCCAGCGCCGCTCAGTATATCCTATGCTTTAGGCGCTTTCAAATTGAACCTTAATGAAAAAATATGCGAATATTGCACTTGGGATACATTGCCAATGTCAGTAAGTGCATAATCAACTTGGAAACGACCAAGCGATAGCCCAACACCAAAATTAGGCTGAAAAGTGAGCCGCTTTTTGGTCGGGTCAAAATCTTCTTTTACCCGCTGAAAATTACCCGCACCAAGGCGTATTTGAACAAATTCGTTGTAATTCGCTTCCATTCCAAATCGCGGATCCATATTAAATGATTTGCTACTGACCAGTACATTGCGCTGTCCGTCGGTGGTAAATACCATATCCAGGGCAGGCGTAAGGGTTGTTTTGCTCCCCATTTTGATTTTATAAGCACCGCCCAATTCTATACGAGGACGCGTAATTTCGGTATTGCTCACCGGTATTTCATTATTCGTACTTTCAAATACTTTTTTCTCTTGATCGGTCAAACTAAAACGCCAAGCATTGAATGTCGTTGTAATGTCGCGTGCCATAAGCCCTAACATAAGGTTCTTTTTGCGGTATTGCATCCCAAAATCGGCACCAAAACCCCACGAATTACCAAAAGTACCAATTACCCGACGTACGACCTTTGCAGTACCTCCAATAGACAATGCAGGATTTTTTAATTTGCGACCATAACTTCCCATCATGGCATAATCAGCTGATGAAAACGAGGTGACATTGTCGTAGTTGACAGTGCCATCGGCATTCACCAAATTAATGGTATATGGAATATTATCCACCCCCAAACGAATCAGGGAAAAGGCTAGATAAGAACCTTTTTCGGCATCCAATTGCTTACCAAAACTCAAGTAATCGTATTGTGCCACACCAACAAACCACTCAGCGTGCATGAGACCAATTTGAAAAGGGGCTTTTATTTGCGACAACCCCGCAGGATTCCAGTACGCAGCCGTAATATCATCGGTAAGTGCCGTTTGTGCCCCCGACATGCCATGTGCCCGCGCACCTACGCCAATGGCGAGGAATTCATTGCTGTATTTTTGCGAAAAAGCGACAGTTGCCGCCAAAATAACAAGAGATAAGGTAAAAATAATGTTCCTTTGCATATCTTAATGGATTGATTCAATTATTTCCATTGACTTTGATAATTGGTTTGCGGTTGCCCGCAAAAGTATAATTACTTAATTTAACACACGCAAAAACTATTGCCATGACTAAAAATTTTATCCTTTTATCCTTTTTGTTGCTCGTATCATTGTGCGTTGAGGCGCAATCACAGATGAAACTTTATGCCACTTGGAACGACCCTACTCTGCCAACAGCCTCCCCGGGCAACCTCAATGTGAGGTTTAGCGGTTGTTGGGGCATGGCCGTTAATGGCCGCGAATACGCCGTTTTGGGTGGTGCTGGCGATGTCCTTATTTTTGACGTAACAGATCCTAGTAATACTTTTTTGCGTAATAAGTTTACGCGTCCCGGTGTTACGGTTTGGCGCGAATTCAAATCTTATAAAAACCGATTGTACGCGGTAACCGATGGTGTCGATGAAGGTTTAACTATCTATGATTTTTCACAAGCACCTGATACCATCATACAAACCTATTCCAGCACAGCTTTGTTCAATCGTTCTCACTCCATTACGCTGGATACCCTTTCAGGCCATATTTATCTCAATGGAGGCTCTTCGGGTAATGGAATTACGATCCTTTCGGTGGCACAAAACCCTGATCAACCGCAATTGGTTACCAAAATTCCAGATTTAGCGGGCGGGTATATCCACGATTCTTATGTGCGCAACGATACGCTTTTTGCATCTTCTGGTTATAGTGGGTATTATGTGTATGATTTCAAAACGGATATTATGAATCCTACAGTAATAGCATCTGTTTCTACGGGAGGCTATAACCACAATTCATGGACAGATAAAACGGGCAATTACGCCTACTACACCGAGGAAATACCCAAAGGCCGCCCAATTCGGATTGTGGACATGACTAAATTGACGACAACAGGAGAAATTGAATTGCTGGGCAACGGCTTTTTGGATAATTTGGTGGTAGGTGGTACAGAGGCCATTCCGCACAATGTATATGTAAAAGGTAATTTGCTCTTCGACTCTCAATACGAAGATGGTTTATTGGTGTATGATATTAGTAACCCCACTACGCCAGTGTTGAAGTACGTCTATGATACCCACACACAAAATACGATTTATAATGGCTATCGGGGCAATTGGGGCAATTACCCTTGGCTGCCTTCCGGTACCATTGTGGCAGGTGATATGCAAAATGGCTTATTTATTCTCGGCCTCGATGGTGCTTCAAGTACGCATACCCCAAATGCACTAGACGGCGTTCGTATCGCCCCTAATCCCGCTACGGATGAAGTACTGATTACTTGTCCGGAAAATACCCTCAATTGGCAATATGATCTGTACAGTATTACTGGTCAGCGGGTCCGTTCGGCTATGCAAATCAATACTTCACAGACTCGTGTCGCATTAAATGGTATCGCTGCTGGTTTGTATTTTGTAACGGTGAAGGCCGAAAATGGCACACAGGTAACCCAAAAACTAATCATTCGATAATTCGAGAATGTAAATAAGATCTTGTTCCTTTGCAACATTCAACTAACGTTCGTAAAGGAACAAGATATTATTAAAAAAATGATGAAATATAATTTTTTTACAGTAGCCTCAATTCTTGTACTGTTTTTTGTTTGTTTTGCGTGCAAAAATGAACCATCTAAACCAGCATCTACAACTACCGCGGCGGCGGCAACAGGTTATATCTGCCCAATGAACTGTGAAAAAGGCAAGGTATATGATGCTCCAGGGAATTGCCCGGTATGTCGCATGGAATTAGAGCCAGTGCAAGCAGCCGTAGCCGCTAATACTGCTGTCTATTTTACTGCTTTTTCATCTGTGCCAGCCACCTTGGAAGCAGGAAAACCAGGGGTAATGTCATTTACACCTAAGGTAGTGGGTAATGAATCGGTGCCAGTACCACTTGATTTGGTACATGAGAAAAAAATGCACCTGATCTTGGTAAGCGATGACTTATCTTGGTTCGATCATATCCACCCAGAATACCAAGCCAGCGGCACTTATGATATTAAATTAGCCCCAAAAGGCGAACTTACCGATGCAACGCGTGGGCATAGCTCAACCAGTTTTGTAACTGGTGGTAAATACTTGGCTTTTACGGATTACAAACCAGTTGGGGGATTAAATCAAGTAAATAAGACCGAAATTAATGTTGTAGGTGCTCCAGCAAAAGCAGTACAATACACCACAGCAAAAATGACTACCAGCGTGGATGGTTATTCCATCACCTTAGATCCCCATGGTGCCACCTTGACGGCGGGTAAACAAGGACATTTGCATATTGATATTATGGAAAATGGTAAAAGGCTTACACCCGATAAAATTGAAAATTACCTTGGGGCCAAAGCACACGTTATCATGATCGAAACAATGAGCAAAGACTTCTTACACGTTCACCCAGAAGTAGCGGGTGACGAGTTAGAAATGAATACTACTTTTGCGCAGCCTGGTTTATACAAAACTTGGTTGCAGTTCCAAACCAACGGGAAAGTACATACCGCCGATTTTCTGATAAAGGTGCAATAAAGGCTACGCTTGCAATGAGGCTACTGCCGACAAAAAAGCACCCGATTTGATCCTTGTCTCTTTCA
>JAAFHO010000498.1 GCA_013297575.1 Chitinophagales bacterium | reverse complement strand
CTGCGGAGTTCGGCTATTTCGGTACGGAGTTCGGTGATGGTAGTGGCTTGTTCGGTGATGGTTTTGTCTTGCTGTTTTACGGCTTCTGTTAGTACAGGAATGAGCATGGTGTAGTTCATCACGTAGTAGCCGTCGCTGTTTTCAAAAGCCATTTCCGGGATTACTTTTTCTACGTCCTGAGCGATAAAGCCATATTGATTGCCCTGTGGGAAATTGCGATCCTTGAATTCTTCGGTGCGGAACTCATACGTGGTTCCTTGCAGGCGGCGAATGAGGGAGAGCGCATCGTTCACGGGTTTGATATTTTGTTTGAAGCGCTTATCGGATGATAGTAGTGTGCCGGAACTGGATATGGCACCATTCACGTCCAACAAGATTGGGCGGTTATAAACTGCCCCTGTACAACCACTACCAGAGGTGGGTTGTAGCGTACCGATACCTACTCGACCATTGCCTTGGAAGGTCATAATCGGTAATTTGTTGCCTACGCCAAATGGATTGATGTTCTGATTGTTGCGAAAACTGATGAACATCTTGTCATACCCTTCAATGATGGGTATGGTTGCTGAACAGTCTGTGGCAGATAATGGATCAGCTATATCAAGGTCTTGCCACGTGATTTCAGCATACTCACGGGTACCGTTGACATTAGAGGCTGTGACCGCGTCAATAAGAGCATTGGCGTTAGGGCCACCATATGGGCTTTTGACCACCTGTACATTGGTCGCTACACCAAGGGTGTTGAAGGGAGCAGGAGCTGGCAGCGGTGCTACACCGAAAGCAGGGTATTGCGCCCGAAAGCCTTCTGCTAAAATACCGCTGTTTTGTAGGCTGCCATTGGCTTGTGCTCCAATACCTGACGAGGCATTGAGTACAGCAGACGCGCCAGGAATCCCAAAACGTTGAAGGTCAACAATAGCAATATTGCGGAATGGGGTGGCATTATCCAAGCGGGCATCTACCCAGAAAGTGGACAATGGCTCGGCGTTGATGCCTGTGGCGCCGCCTGGGTTGGCGACGAGGAGGTCTTTGCCTGTGGCCGCATTAGATCCCGAATACCCGCGCACAATAAAGCGATTAGGGTTGGGGTTATTGGTGGGGTCATCTACACCAAAGCCTGCTATCAAGTTGTTACGAGTAACGTTATTAACGGTCTCCGATAGCAGGTTATAAAAACCTACGCTTTTATTGTCGGAGATGGCGAGGCCGTAGGGTTTAGGAATATTCACTGGAGCACCTGGATTGCCCACCCCAAGGCCACACCACTTGTTGTTTGCATTGGGGTCTGCTGGATTGAGGAATAGCCCGACGGTACCAAACTCATAATGTGCCAAAAGACCATCCCGTACTAACAAGCGCGGTGGAAAAGTACCCACTACTCCATTATAAGCATTGAAAGTAGGAAAACCAATACCGACACGGCCTATACGGGACATTGGTGAGAAGGGGTCAGGATTTGGCACTTCATTATCAGCAGCACCTGTGATAAATTGCGCATAAGTAGGCTGCCCCCAAAGGCAGCAAGCAATGATAAATAAAATGGTGAGTAGTCGCATAATGCTAATCTTGTTTTTGTTGTGAAAAAATGAGTTTGTGCCTTGATATCAAAGACGATACAAATCTACCGATATCCAACCCTCTCATTTTGTTGCAAACAATAGCAAATTATAGCAAACAGGAGTAAGTGATAGCAACCTTTGGCAAAGCATCGCAAATGATCGCAAGTGCCGCTATTGACCATAAGGTTTACAAGCACCCACACCACGCATCCGTCAAATTCGTCGCTTGCACCCCCAATGCTCCCGCCGCAGCCCCCGCAGGCGTGCACACCTGAAAACTACTTGTATTCCCCGAAAACATCTGTGTAACTGTACCCGCTGGCGTGGTATAAGTCAAATTGAAGGGCGGAGTACCTACAAAAGTAGCAGTCACTGTGCGGCATTCCCCTGCGCAGATATTGGGATTGGCCACCGTGAAAGTTACTGTCGGGCGGGGGCGCCAAATCACTTGTGCAGCAGTATTAGAAATATCTAAGCAAGGATCGCTTAGGTTGACATTACCGCCCTGATTGTTGCCTGCTATGGTAGCAAGGTAGTAAGTCACACCCGTCTGCATGGTAGCAGGATTGAATGAGATACTTGGTATGCTGCTCTGTACGATAATACTACCCAATGTATCATTCAAGTCCGAAAACAATATATAGCGCAAGATGTCATTACCGTCCAATATAGCATCGTTATTATACGGGACGGTCGCAATACTTGGTACACAGATATTGAAGACGCTGGTATTAACAGTGCCCGCGTTGGTCAGGCATTGGCAGGGAGCCTCGGGTACACCAGCGGGAAGGGTACTAAGGCCATTCACACCCGTCGGTACTGGCAGGTTGCTACAAATCGTTTGCAGTGTATTGGTTGCGACATCGTACTGCCGGAGGATATTACTGGGGTTTATAGAAGTATTATATCCGCCATTGGCAAATCCACCACTTGCCCAGCCAGGGCTGGGTGGATTGCTCACCACTATGCTGGTCAAGCCCGGGTCACTCAGGTTGATCTCATATACCCTCGAAGGGAATGAAGAAGGGCCTGTTTGCTCAGTTCCATTGGCATAGAGTACTCCATTTTGATAAAAAAATTCGATAATAAAGTAATTAGTAGGCCATAAGCCTATAAATGTCACCGTATTGGTGGCAGGGTCGAATACACTTAGTCCTCCGTTCGGATCGTACGAACTCAGATATACCAATCCATTCGGCGCAAGTACAGAGCCTTCACAATAGGTATTATTTGTCCATATTGGGTTGGGGTTGGGCAATTCATACAGGCGCAGTCCATCAAAGTCGTTTACCAATATCCGGCCATCGGGTAATACAACTAGATCCAAAACTGCTGATATATTATTAAATGTGATGATCGGGCATACAGTACAGGTCATTGGGTCAATTTTGTATAGCACACCGCCACTCGAAAGACCGTACAGAATCGGCCCGTTGGCCGCCGCAGCAGCAGGGGTATCTCGGAATGCATATCTTATTGCAATAGCGGTTACGCTGGCCAACAGTAGTAAAATGTATATATTTTTCATAATAAAATGTGTTGATGAGGTTGGTTACTGTGGTTTGTATTGTTTTAATGCCCACCCCAATAATAGGTAAATCTCTACGACATCTTCAATGGGCAATACCCGTTGACGCGACAGGAGCAACTTGCGTGCCTTGATCCTCCGGTTGAGCATATAGACAGTTATGTCATACTCCGCAGCGATTTCCTTGCGGGTTTTCATACACACTAGGTGTGCATATTCGGCTGGAATTTCCACATTCCGGCCATGTACATGGTAAATAATTGATTTCATATTTAAAGGTATGTTAATGATGTTTGTTTTTTGATATACTTCGACTCTGTAGGTTTTGTGCATGAAAATCCTACGGTGACCCATAAATCTATGCACACAACCTAGCAACGCTCAGTATAAATAGCGGCGCATATCTGCACGGGATTCCGTGAGATTAAATACAGTAATAAATAGTACAAGAACAGTCTTTACGAAAAGCCAAATCTAAATCAGGCATTCAGTACTGACAGGAAATAGAAGTCGTCGGCATATACCTACTGCACAGTACAGATTAACGCGGAAATTAGTGATCGGTTGTTTCATCGTGTAGGTGGCAACTGGCGATAGTGAAAAGGAAAATACCCAAAGTGCAGTTGCCTTGGACAAAGATATAAGGTTATTTTTAAAATAAAAAAATAAAATGTAAAGAATATTAAGAAGTGGAGGGATTTGGTTTTGATAATCAATTACTTATAATTTTTTAATTCTAAAAATTTAACATTTACTGCATTGTTATATGTAGGATAAGAGCGCAAAGGAAGCGGTATTTTATGCTGTATTATTGACAGGTACACCACGCATCCACTAAACTCGTGGCTTGGACCCCCAGTACCCCCGGCGTAGCCCCCACAGGGACGCATACCGTGAGTGTACCTGTATTACCACTGAACGTCTGCGTCAGCCCCGAAGCAAAAGACGTATTGTACGTCAGCGTAAAGGGGGGCGTACCCGTCAGGGCTACGCTCAGGGTGAGGCAATTGCCCACGCATACATTTGTATTGGCGATACTGAACGCTACCGTTGGCGTGGGTCGCCACACCAAGACCGCAGCGTTGGAAAAGTCCAAGCAAGGATCATTCGGATCTACGCTGCCGTTGAGGTTATTGCCCGCCATGGTGGCCAAGTAGTAGGTCACCCCCGTCTGCATGGTAGCCAGGTCAAAATCAAATACGCCCGTGCCATTCTCCGCCACGATGCTCCCCAGCGTATCGTTGGGATTGGAGAAGAGTATATACCGCAGTATGTCGTTGCCATCAAGCACCGCATTGTTGTTATAGGGTACTGTCGCGGTTTGGTTGGTACAGCGGGTCAGGTTGGTATTGGATACTGTGCCAGCATTGGTCAGGCAAAGGCAACCCGGCATCGGTATAGAGGCTGGTACATATTCAAGAGCATTTAGGTCATAAGGCAATACCGTAAAATCACAGAGTGTCGTATATGCCCCCGTAACCGCATCAAT
>JAAFHO010000497.1 GCA_013297575.1 Chitinophagales bacterium | reverse complement strand
CGATAATTATTTTGATCTAATGCCAGGCGAAAAAAAGCAAGTTTTGTTCAAAACGGAACGGATTTTGGATACGCCAAGTGCGGCTTTTTCGGTAAAAAGTTTGTAGGGTAGCGTTATCAAAAAAAAGCACACCCCATAAAGTTCCTAAAAAAACTATGAGGTGTGCTATTTTGTCACCCATAAATCCTTGAACGAAACGCAAAAGCAACATTGTACAGTCAGAAACCGTTATATAAGTATGCTAAGTACTTAAAACAAATAGCCCGACGATGAAGAAATTGACTATTATTTTGATGGCAGCGATAATATTCACAAGTTGCAAGTCCTCTTTCAACAAGGTTAGTCCCTCATACAACAGACCATCTGCGAACGATTATCAAAAAAGAGTTTATGCTGCATCAACAGGACGTACCGTAGGATCGACGACCGAAAATGAGCCTCGTATTGTCATTTATAATGCCTCCCTTAAGTTATTTGTAAAAATACCGGATAGTACAAATATTCGATTGGCAGAAATTGCTCAAAAATACGAAGGTTATGTGCAGACGCTTGGAAATAAGGAATCGGTCATTCGGGTAAAATCCGATAAATTATATGCTGCCATTGCTGATGTTTCGGTATTAGGAAAAGTGAAAAGCAAGACTATTTCGGGAGATGATATAACTGACCAATATACGGACTTCCAAATAAGACTGGAAAATGCAAAAAACGCAAGAATAAGATATTTGGAATTATTGTCCAAAGCAGAAAATGTAGAAGCCGCATTAAAAGTAGAAAAAGAATTGGAACGCCTCAATGTTGAAATTGACGCTCTTGAAGGAAAATTAAAGCGACTCCAACACCTCGTCGTTCATTCTACCATTACTGTTTACATGGAACAAAAGGTCAAACCGGGCATTATAGGTTATATCGGTATAGGGCTGTACAAATCAGTAAAATGGTTGTTCGTTCGGGGTTAAGTATCGGGATATTTCCTTCAAAAAAGCACACCCCATAAAGTTCCTGAAAACCCTATGAGGTGTGCTATTTTAAAAATAAATTCTTATTACCGCTCTATTGTTTCATCACCTTCACCGCACCAAAACCTGCCGGTGATTCCAAGCGAACAACATACGTTCCAGCGGGCAAATCGCTCATATCAACATCGAAATAGTTGATGCCTTGTGCCGTTTGCACCGTATAGTTGTGTACTACCGCTCCGAGTATATTGGTCACAATAACCTGCATATCTGCTACAATTTCGCTGCTGAACTGCATGCGTACATTACTGGTTGTTGGGTTTGGCGAGGCCGAAAGTGACATGCTATTTGCGCCATTGTGCTCATTTATTCCTACAGAAAGGCTACGCGTACCATTGGCATACCAAACACCATAAGCATGACTGGATACCCACGTTTGTGCGGTACCTTGCCCTTTAATTTTGCTACTGGCAATACCCTGTTTTACCAAGTTAAAGCCGCCAAAATTATTGTTTTTATTGTGGATAATATTCTTGTCCTGCATATCGAAATTAGGCCAGCCCCATGTACCTATATTGCTAGCAATTACATCATAGTCACCTGTTTCACTATTAGCACCTAAAATATTATGCTCATTATTATTGTCGTCTAAATAGTCAAACGCAATAATAAATGGTGAGTTTTTAGCAAAAGTAGGGTTACCAATACTGACACTTTCTGGTAGTCCATTAAATAATTTGGATACCTGTGCATTCGCACCATCTGTAAATTGGTTGTTTTCCCAAAACTTTACAAAACTAATATCCCAATACGTAAACGACTGTCCTTGGGTATTGGCCAATTCGTTATAGGCATCGTACATGATATACTTACCTGAATAGTCAAATTCCATCACATCAGCATACAATACATTACTGGTAGATTGTCCAGCAGAATAGGTAGGATTTACGAGTGTAAAGGTTTCGCTTGCTCCAGATGACGATAATAAATCAAAAACATAAATATTATTATCCTCTGCATCCGTATTCGCTGCCACAAAACGGCCATCTTTCGAAATCGCCGCATTACGCCATTCTGGTAATTGGCTCAATTGAGTAGTTTGCAGGTTGATTTGGCCATTGACGTATGTAAAGTCGATGAGGATCAAATGTTTTTCTTTATTGACAAAAATAGCGGAAGCACCATTGTCCGAAATACTAGGGCGGCTTAAGATACCTACCTCGTTGTACACCACACCTAGTACATTGCCATTGGCATCAGCGAGATCAATACTGGATTCGTCATCGCTTTCGCACAAGATTAATGCTACGCCTGGGTTTGGGGACAATTGACCAAGGTAATTACCCGATGGCGCACTTCCGCCAATACCTACTTGACTAAATGCATTAGCCGCCGCATTGGCTACCGTAGTTCCGTATAGATCGGTTGCTGCTTGGATGATGGCTAGTCGGCAATCGACAAATTTGCTGGATTTTACCAAGTTATCGCGCAGTGCTTTATAATATACTTGTTCTGCTTTATCGTTACCTACACCCGAGGCCGTTGCAAATAAATAAAATGCCTTATTAACGATTCCAGAATTGATATGCACACCGCCATTATCTTGGCTGCCAGTGTATTTTTCGTTCATGTGCGCGGGTTGCCAAAACGGGCTATTAGAAGATACTCCGTTATTCGGATTTGACAAATCGCGCAAACAGGTATGCGTATTGGCTTGCATCACATCTTCACCTATTTGCCAGTCGCCTAAGTCAATCATTGCACCAAAAACATCGGCAAAGGACTCGTTCAAGGCACCACTCTCGCCTTGATATTCAAGGTTTGCCGTTTTTTCTACTACACCATGTGTCATTTCGTGGCCACCTACATCGAGGCCACGTGCCAATTTCTTGAACGTAGATCCACCATTGCCATACCACATATACGCACCATTCCAAAAGGCGTTTTCCATAGAGGTACCATTGTCCTCAGATACATTGATAAAGGAAACGATATTTCCACCATTGTCATCAATCGAATTTCGGTTGAATTTATTTTTGTAATATTGGTAACTCTTGATACTGTTCCAATGTGCACTAACGGCAGTTGGGTTATTGAAGGATGTGGAGTTTGATTTCACATCTTGATAATCGAATGAACTGGATACTGCGGGAGAAGTATTTTTCGCATCCAAGGTAATGATGGTGCCGATCGGATTTTGGGGCATTTGTGATGATGTGTTGAACATCGGCTGACTGGCATCAATCATATACACGCTGCTACCATCTTGCCAAGCACCAAAACTACGGTTCACACCAAGCAAATCTGTACCTGTTCCGGTTACTGCTCCATCCAAATCTTCGGTTGTTGATTGGTCGTGCGTGCAGGTATGTGCGCCTGCTTCTGTACTATGGAGGTGCTCGGCTACATGGGAGAGTAGGCGGCAAGTTTGGTCGTATTGGTTGAGAATCGCACCGGTTCGTGCATCAATAAAATATACTTTACGCACCATTAGGTTAGGATGCGCTATGATATGCCAGGAATAGTGGTAAGTTCCGTTGGAAGGATAAATCACCAAGTCGGTTTGGAATGGTGTGGATGCGCCGATAATGGTTAAATCCTTTGCCGACCAATCGGTCTTCACCTTGTCGGTGCCAATATTGTTTTTGACCAATTCAATCGCTTGATCGGCACTGATTGTTGGGGTACTGGCTGCTATTTTTGGACTAGGAACATATCGGCCATTGAGCATGTGGAACGCTCCGTTTTTGGTATGCGCAATCACCTCGCTACCATAAACAGGCACATTATTCCAACGTTGCTCCATGCGGATATGCTTGTTACCTTGTTCGTCGGTTTGTACTTTTGATACCACAAATTCGTTTTCTGCGGCTTCAATACCTTCTATTTGTAGGCTACTGATATAAGCCAATGCTGCTTGTGCGGGTGTTGTAGCATTATCAGCTATGGATTTGGATGCCTCGGTAATACCTCGATAACAGATCGGTGCGCCATTTTCGTCGCGCTCTACCGAAATATTTGCCGCCCTATTATCAGGGGTTTGCAAAGTACCAATTGGGGTATATTTTGGATCGATAAAGCCAAATGGATTTTCGACAATAGGCAAATTGCGTTTTGCCTCGGGGCGTAAAAGCAAGCGTTCAGGAGCAGGACGCTCGCGTTTGGTTGGTGCTTTTTTCTCACCAACTTGCGCCGAAAGGCTAGCGGTGATTAAAAAAGACAAGAGCATTAAATGGATATTTTTTTTCATAATAAACCGTTTTTATGAGCAAGTGTATAATAGAAGGTCAAAGGTCGTTTTAATATTGTTTTTTTTTGCAGTAAAAATCAAAAAATAGCGAAAATAAGCATTCAATGCTTCGAATTTTAGAAAATACTTAATTTTATCAAAATATTTTTCACACATTATTATGTCTTTAAATCATAAAAATAGCATTGTCTATTTCTTTCAAATTCTTATTTTTGGGCTTCTAAATCCCATATTTTCGTCGGCTCAAATAGCTGTTCAATTGGATAAAATGAATGCAGTGTTCTGCGGAGTGAGTAATCCTATCACTATTGTCGTCGATGATTTGTCCACCAACCAAATACAAGTAGTGGCTTCGCAAGGACAATTGTCGAGCCGAGGCA
>JAAFHO010000496.1 GCA_013297575.1 Chitinophagales bacterium | reverse complement strand
GCCACGGTTACCACCGCCGCCGCCGCCATAACCGCCGCCACCGCCACGGTTACCACCGCCGCCGCCGCCATAACCGCCGCCACCGCCACGGTTACCGCCGCCGAAGCCGCCGCCGCCGCCACGGTTGCCACCGCCACCTGATGGACGATTTTCGCGTGGTTCTGCTTGCTTAACTACGATTGTACGACCATCGAACTCGGACTCATCCATTGCTTCGATTGCCTTTTGGGCTTCTTCGTCGTTTGGCATTTCTACAAAACCAAAGCCTTTTGAACGGCCTGTGAATTTGTCAAATGCGATAGAGCAAGAAGATACTGCGCCGAATTCTTCAAAAGCTGCTTGAAGATCTTCTTGAGCAGTGTCATAATTTAATTTTGCTACAAAAATGTTCATTGAAAAAAAATGAAAGTGAAAAATAATAATACAAGTAATGCTATTGTAGCAAAAAATTTATGGCAAAATTAAACTTGACATGTGAATGCTTGCTAGACAAACGATACCCTTGAACGCCACAAAGTTAGGCATTTCTTTTTAGTAATTCGAAAAAAATGTTACTAGATAATAAAAAAGCACCAATTCCCTCTTGTTTTCTCTTCTTTTTTGTATGATTTACCAAAAAAATATGGCGTACTCGATGTTGCAACCACTAAAAGTGGCTCAATGCTTTCGGCGCTCACTTAATTTAATATACCATTATTCTAAAAGAATATCGTTGGGTAGTATTATTTATGGCAATATAATTGATGCCTCTGGGCAGTTCTTTATGCTCCAATATACCGTCTGTGGTATTGAATATACCTGTCTCCACCATCTGCCCAAGTGCGTTGGTGATCACGAATATTCCATCTCCAGCGGCAATACCTACTACCCGAATGGGGGTATTAGGGGCAACTAGCGTAGGGAAAACAAAACTGGATTGGCCATTTTCTTCTGACTGCTCCACACCTACCGACGGTGTACATGCTTTTATATCCATGTTCTGGTGGATGTACAAATACCGCTGCAATACCAAAGCCAATGAATCACTAAAGACTTTTCGACTTTGGTAACTATCGCGGACATTGGTTAAATTGCATTCTATCTGCAAACCATTCACCGTATTCC
The DNA here is from genome assembly GCA_013297575.1 of Chitinophagales bacterium. Classification (GTDB taxonomy): domain Bacteria; phylum Bacteroidota; class Bacteroidia; order Chitinophagales; family Saprospiraceae; genus M3007. Next base: position 3,488 of record JAAFHO010000496.1, on the reverse strand, counting down.
CGATAGCGTAACTGGTATGGTTGGCTGTATTATAACCGCCGCTAAAATACGGATCGCTGCCAGGAGCAGGAAATTGGATACTCGGTACAGCAGCGTAACCAGCATTACCCAACAAAGAGCCCAGCGCAAATTCGCCGCGCAACATTTCGGCATTGCTGTATCCATTTATATTAGTTGCTACTAAATTTTGAATCGAATTATAACTCATATATAATGGTGTATTCAATACAGCATCAGTACTGCCCAATTCTGTGGCTGTGTATAAATACCCCAATTCCAAACGTTGCATGGTATGCCCATGTCCATGCAGATCAATATAGAAAGCCTTGCCTGCATTTTGATTTTGGGCAATTGCTTGCGCATTATCAATAAAATCGTGAAAGGCAGCCCAGGCTTGCTCTGCTGCTGGATTTCCGCAAGCACCATCTGCTAAATTTCTGTTGCAATCTAGTTTTGACCGTTTTAGGTTGCAATAAATCATGTGAGGATGACAACCCGTTAAAGCAAAAAGGCTGGAATCTATTTGTTGCCCTAATTTATAGGTATTCAGATCAGTTACATTGGTGGCATTATTACAAGTACGATCTGGGATCGAACTGGGTGACATACTACCATCGTGCGGAACGGAAATAATAATGGGCAAAGTCCCTTTATGGTATTCAATATAGTTGTTGCTGCTATATTGGATTTGGGCGTAACCCGCGGTGCAAAAAAGGAGTACAAGGGCAGTAAAGAGTCCAAATTTCATAAAAAAGATAGCATTACTGATTCAGCAATAAAAAAACACCAAAATTGATGTTTTGAGGTCTGAAATTCACTTGGAAAGACTTAAACCATTCCTCGCCACCTTTTTCCTTTGACAAACCCAAACTCGCAAAGCCGATACCTCCCCGTAACCCCAGTTTTGAGGTAATCATATAGACTAAAGAAGGTGAATAGGTCAGGCCGATTTGGCGTAAACGAGTAGTTATTATAAATCCTGAATTAAAATCTTGTCTTCGGAACTTGACAAATGAAGTATTACAAACTACACCTCCCGAATAACTGAGTTTTTCATTGAGCCGCACATAATTCCTCCAAAACACCGAGTAACTGAAGGTGCGGGAATAATCTGACTGGCTCAAACCTTGAGCAAGAAGACGAGGGCCCCGCTCTTTATTAAAACTAAAACCTAGTCCCAACTCATTCCGGCGATTCACAAATAAACCCACCGAAGTTCCACTAAAAAAGCTATAAGGGCTTTTTGTACCACTTGGAGCATCATTATTCTTAAAAGTGGTAGAATAATTGAGATTCTCCTCTAGCAAGACCGATTTAGGGGTAAATTGTGCCATGGCACGCAATGCACATAAAGTGCAGCATAAGAGTAAAAAAATGTGTTTTTTCATGTGAAATGTAATTGTCAAATATATAAAAATTTATTTTACCTTGTAAAGATTTCGATATTTTCATCATTCGATAATTTAGTATGGCAATGAAGCATTGACCATACTAATGGACATTTTTGAAAACGCAAGTAACAGGTTATGTTTACGAAACTTTTTTTGTTTCGTAAACGTCACTTACCACCACTTCAAAAGTGTGTTAAACGTGTTTTTTTATAAAATGTCCAGTAATATGTAAACAAACCTTTCCGTTTCAATCAAACACAACGATTGCTACAATATTCTAGGTGCTTTTATATCTTGCAATAGCCATTTTTCATCAGCAACAAAATGCTCATAATCGGCTAAAACTGTTTGATACAACACTTCTAGTGCCGAAAGATCTTCTGGCGAAAACGTATTCTTCTTTTTAATTAAATATTGCAATATCTGAAAACAGAGGTTAATTTGTCCGGATATTATTAATTTATCCAGCATACCTTCTGCCTTTTCTTCGCTTGTAAACCAGAGTGCCGTAGGCATCTTTGCTGCTTTTTGTAAAGTGGCCAATATTTGAGGCGAAGGTGGCGGCACGCCTTCTGCTGTTTTATAATCGGTGAACAAACTATAAATATTATTACTGATAACAATATCTTTCCAAATATCACTCTCGTATAAACTACTGACCTGCAATTTCCTGATTCGGCTCATAAAAGTATTTTCAAGAATATCGCCCAATGAAAAGAGCCGTACTGCAATCAAATTCCATAAGATAGACAACGGTGTTTTTTCCAAAATATCGAGGTTTTTGAGGATAGCAGGAGTTTCCTGTTCTGTCCCCAACTCCTGAGCAATGGTACGGTTAAACGCCCTAAAAATCATAAAAAACGCCAACAGAACCAACGAACTACAGGTCGTAATCAGCGCAGATAGGATCAACAAAACCTGATATGAATTCCAAAGAACCACCATTCCTACTATACCAAGCACTGCAATAACAGCCACGAGTACACGTAAATCTTTGTAGGTCATTTTACCAAATAACCCCAGCGTTTTAGTCGCTGGAAATTGGAAAGGTTGAGCATTTCGGGTAGAGACGTCCGATACGATATAAGTATCAATTGTTTTGCCGCCTGCATTGTACTCCAGCATAACGCTTTCAATCCCTTGGTTATCGAGTATGCCGCCATCCATGAGTGCAATATCCTTTGGGTATTGTTGGTCTTTCCAATATTGTGCCAGTGTCGAATTTTGCTCCCGCATAAAATCTCGAGGAAATGCCAATGGCTCAAATCCTCCCGGAAAGCAAGACGATGCGGCCATAATATCACCTAAGCGGATCTCAGCGGCAGCTGCTTTGGTGACATTCATTTTTCCATTACCGATCTTCCCTGTTTTCTGAAATCGAAATGGTAGCGTATTGTATAAATCGGTGGCATTGAAACAAAATTCATCCAAATGCCCTAAATTATTGGCTCCGAGCAAGAGCGAAAAATGCTCATGATCACAAAATTTTGCCTGATAAATTTCAGAAAAAGCATTAATCAGATCTTTATTCTTATCCTGCGCCTTCCATTTCGAAGTAGTATTGACCATTTGTAACGCCTCTATGACCAATTGATCTTCTTGCAATAAATGGTATAGTTTGTCAAAGCAGGATTTAAAATCGTTACCTTTCGCGAGTGTGAGGACATAGCTAACCCCTGTAAAGGTACCACCCGAAATGGTGGAAATGAGTTTGACATTTTGCAACAAAGGTGTTCCTTCGTAATCCACCTGATTCAAATAGGATAATGCACCAAGATGGAATGCTGTAGCGCGATATCCGCCACCAGATAGTGAAATGGCAATACTTTTGAATGGACTTGGCATAGGTGTCTAAGAAAAGGGCTATGATAAAAATGTGAAGGTAGTGTATGTTTTTATTATATGCGCTTTATTTGGGAAAAAAATACCCCCCTTACCCCTCTGGACACAAAAAAGCCCTGTATCCGAACTGGATACAAGGCTAATCTGTTAATTTAAGTTGGCACCGACTTACTCTCCCTGGGCATCGACCCAAGTACCATCAGCGCAGATGGGCTTAACGGCTCTGTTCGGAATGGGAAGAGGTGGGACCCCATC
>JAAFHO010000495.1 GCA_013297575.1 Chitinophagales bacterium | reverse complement strand
GACCGAAAAAGTATCGTCTTGCGGGTTCACCACCGTAAGACTCACGCCATTGAGGCATACCGAGCCTTTGTCCACCAAAATATGTTCGCGGGTTAGTGGGTATTGAAAAGTAAATACCCATGAGCCATCCATGTCCTTCACTTCGAGGCAATTGGCTAAGGTATCCACGTGTCCTTGTACAATATGTCCATCTAAACGGCCATTCATAGGCATACAACGCTCCAAATTCACCAACGATCCTGCTTGCCAATGTCCCAAATTGGTACGAAGCAGCGTTTCGTCAATAGCCGTTACGCGGTGTGCTGTTTTGCCATCGGCCAAGGGAACCACGGCAGTTACGGTCAAGCAAACGCCATTATGACTAACACTTTGATCAATTTTTAATTCGTGGCTCAATGCCGACTCCACTTCAAAATGAATATTGGAGCGGTCGCGGGTAATGGCACGCACAGTGCCAAGTGTTTCAATAATACCTGTAAACATGTTGTAAACTCAGAGTTGTATCGTGGAATGCGCAATAAAGCGCGGTACAAAGATTGGCTATTTCATTTTTGCGTGTTAGGCTTGCATTTTGAGGCATATATAACGAATAAGTACTTATTCCTGAAGATTGGGACTTAACTCCGTTGCAAGAATATGTTTAAATTTGCGAAGTATGAGAAAAATGGTTTGCAAATCATCAGCATTAGTAGATACATAGGCATTGCTAATGGAATATGTTTTGTCGTCTAGAATCATAAAATACCAGTTTTCCCCCACAACAGCACAACTATACAGCGGGCGCTGAACTTCATTTTTTGATTGCGCAATCAACATCGCTAAAAGTAATTGAGCAAAAGGATCTTTTGACTTTTTGCGGGGCTTATACTCGTGAAAATAAAAGTAGGGCTGTTCTTTGAAGTCAAATGTATAACTGCAAAGTGCATAATCAGCAACCACAGATAGGTGCTTATCTTGTACAATACCCTTAAGTTCAGCATCAAAAACACCTTCAAGATCATCGGTATCGTAAGCAACCATGTCTAGGATGAAAGCAATAAATTTCATTTTCAGGGTTTCTTCGTTCCAACCATTTACGCGTTTACGAAGCGTCAAACGACGTTTTTCAAGTTCTTCGATGGTTTTATGGTCTAAATCGTTTTCAACAGTCAACCAAGCATCTAAAAGCGGGAAGCCGTCTAAAACGCGCTTTAACCCAAAGGTTTTAGCAATTAAACCTTCTACCCAATTGATCGATTCTGATGTTGATTTTGCCATGACTAATTCAATTTTAGTGCAAATATAGGTATTTTATCCTTTAACACGTGATCATGAGTAATGGTTCGAGCCACACAAGGGTTTCAATAATACCTGTAAACATGTTGTAAACTCAGAGTTGTATCGTGGAATGCGCAATAAAGCGCGGCACAAAGATAGGCTATTTCATTTTTGTGTGTTAACTTTGCGCCGCTTTGGAACGAGGAATCATAACTTTTCACTTTCCTTGTACTCATTTCTTAGTTTGAACTAATGTCGCGAAATCGCCCCAATTATTTATCTGTCATTTTGAGCGTTGCACTTGTGCTCCTGCTGGTTAGCCTTTTTGCGCTTACGGCCTCTTATGGTAATAAATTGGTCGCACTTTTTAAGGAAAAAGTAGATATTTGGCTTGAACTCCAGCCAGATCTACCCGAAGCCGAAATTCAACGTATCACCGGAATTGTGCGTGCGCAACCTTTCGTAAAAAAAGAGTCTTTGCTGTTTATCACCCGTGCGCAAGCAGCCGCTGCCATGCGCCAAGATCTAGGTGACGAAACATTGATCGAAGATTTGCCCAACCTGATGCACGATATTGTGCGCTTCAATGTATATGCCGCTGCCTTACAACCCGATAGCCTTGCCGAATGGCGTTCGATGATGAAAGCAGATAGTGCCGTTGCAGATCTTCATTTTGAAGCATTATCAGCCGGAAATGCCGAAGGAAATATCAAAAAGATCAGCTATTTTGTACTGGGCCTGGCATTATTACTGGTTTTTGGTGCGATATCGCTCATCTATAATACGATACGGTTGGCGATGTATTCCAATCGTTTCGTGATCAAAAACCAGGAATTGGTAGGCGCATCTTGGCAATTTATTGCAAAGCCTTATATCCGCCGCGGTATCATCAACGGACTTATTAGCGGTGTCATCGCAATTGCGGTACTACTTATTTTGGTCCTGTTCGCACTGCGTTCCATACCAGAGATCGAAACCATCCATGATCCAAGCATACTCACCGCCATTGCATTGGGTACCATCGCTTTAGGAGGACTCATAGGAGGTGTTAGTACAAGATGGGTCGTCAATAAATTTTTACGAATGCGCTTAGAAGACCTGTATTAGCCTTCTTTTGTATAGTATAATCAGCGCATATCAATCATAAATTATTCAATTATGGCAAAACAACAAACAAATCGCCCCGCACCAAATACAGCGGCAGCAGCAGCCCCCAAAACGGCTCCTATTCGCCCAACAGCGGCCAAATCCGATTCTTTATTCACCGAAGGTAAACACGACTTTATCTTTGGTCGTCAACACTTTATCCTATTTGGCGTAGGGCTTGGATTAGTATTGCTTGGTTTAATGCTGATGACTGGCGGCCAGCAAGTAAGCCCCGATGTTTGGGACGATAAAGTAGCCTACAGCACCATACGTATCACCATTGCACCGATGATGATTTTGGCGGGTTTTGTAGCCGTTATTGCTGGTATTTTCAAAAAAGCATAGTATCCAATGAACGTATTGCAGGCCATTATACTGGCAATTATTGAAGGGATTACCGAGTTTTTGCCCGTATCTTCTACGGGGCACATGGTTATTGGATCTACTTTTATGGGCATTGCATCGCAGCCTTTTGTCAAAGTGTTTACGGTAGCGATCCAATTAGGGGCAATTTTAGCAGTAATCGTGCTGTATTGGCGGCGTTTTTTGCAAAATTTTGATTTTTATATCAAATTAGCTATAGCATTTGTGCCAGCGGTGGTATTCGGTTTATTCCTCAAAAAATATGTGGACCAATTATTGGAAAATATAGTGGTGGTGGCTTGCTCTCTTATTGCTGGAGGTATTTTGTTCCTGTTTTTGGATGATTATTTTGAAAAACGCAGCCGCCGAAATACTTCTATCGACGATGTATCATACCCAAAAGCCCTAAAAATTGGATTTTTCCAGGTCATAGCGATGGTTCCTGGCGTGAGCCGTTCTGCGGCAACCATTTTGGGCGGTCTTACACAAGGGCTTTCTCCTACCACAGCAGCGGAGTTTTCCTTTTTTTTGGCAGTCCCTACCATGTTTGCGGCCACGGCTAAATCATTATGGGATTATTTTACCGAAGAAGGTGGTTCTATTTCGCAACACGAATGGATACTTTTGGGCGTAGGTAATTTGGTGGCATTTGTGGTAGCAATGCTGGCTATTAAAGCGTTTATCTCTTATTTGACCAAAAATGGCTTTAAAGTATTCGGTTATTATCGTATTGCGGTAGGTTTAATCATCTTGGGATTATGGGCCATCGACTATTTTAAAGACCTCAATCTGAGTAATTTTTAAGCATGAATTTTTCCTCTACCCTCATCGAAAATGGCGTTGATGCTTTTGCTTCACTACCGGGAATTGGGCGCAAAACAGCCTTGCGATTGGTGCTGCACCTGCTCAAACAAGACAAACTAGTCACCGAGCAATTCAGCGAAGCATTAGTCAAAATGCGCCAAAATATCCGTGAGTGTACCGAATGTTTCAATTTATCCGATGAAGCCGTGTGTCGGATCTGCGCCGACCAACGCCGCGATCGCACGCTGGTATGTGTGGTAGAAAATATCCGCGACCTGATGGCGATTGAAGATACAAACCAATTCCGAGGTGTTTATCATGTACTTGGAGGTATTATTTCGCCCATCGAAGGCATTGGCCCTACCGATTTGAATATTGATAGTTTGGTAGCGCGCTGCGAAAAAGGCGTTATTAAAGAAGTGGTGATGGCAATTAGTCCCACCATCGAAGGAGAAACTACCGTTTTTTATTTGGCCAAAAAACTGCAACCTATTGGTATTCAAATTAGTAGTATTGCCCGAGGTGTGGCATTTGGCGGTGATTTAGAATATGCCGATGAGATCACTTTAGGGCGGTCAATTGTGGCTCGGATGCCTTATAATGGGTAAAGAATAAAATAATTTCGTTAAAATTCTGTGTTTTTTAGCAACTTTTTTGTGGACTTTTTTAAAATAATGTAACTTTTTTCACCTTACTTTTAGCGTTTATTGCGCTAGAAAGCACTATATTTTGTCTCCTACAAGCCAAAATCGCTTCCCTGTAGTCCAGTATCCAACGTTTTAAAAGTTATTTTTTCCCCTGTGTTGATGCGCCCATCTTTGCTTCAGATCAGGGCAGTAAGGGTAGTTTATTCTTGCTCAATAGGCTGGTCACAATTTTTTCATTTCATTAATTATTTACAACTATGAAGATTAGATCATTATTTTTCTCAGCAGGATTATTGGCAATTGTAGTACTACTGTCCAATTGCAAAAAGGAAGAACAAACTGAAGCCCCTACAAAAGCCCAAACGAATCAAGCCGTATCG
>JAAFHO010000494.1 GCA_013297575.1 Chitinophagales bacterium | reverse complement strand
TAGAAGCATTTATTGCCAATAATGATCTTTCACTCAATAATTTTAACCGCGATACCCGTGGGTTTTTAGCGATTGAATATCTGTTGTTTGGCAATAATCTACTCTTGACGGATGCCAACCGCCGCGCTTACTTCAATGCCGTTCTAAATCACTTGCAAACCAATATCAATGCGGTGGTAACGGCTTGGGAAGGCGATTATGCCACCACCTTCAAAGCCGCTGATGGTACCGATGTGGGCAGCAGTACTTCGCAGTTGTACAACGAATTTGTGCGTAGTTTTGAAGGTTTGAGAAATTTCAAAGTAGGGCTTCCGGCGGGTAAACGCCCCGGACAAACGGCCGCTGCGCCTGAATTGTCGGAAGCCTTTTACTCGGGCAAGTCTTTGGAAATGTTAAAGATACATATCAATGCCATCGAGCAAATATATTATGGTCGCAACCAAAACGGGACGAATGGTATTGGCTTCAAGGCTTATTTGGATAAAGTGGTGGGCGGCCCAGAATTGGTAGCGGCCACCGAGGCGCAATGGCAAAATGTAAAGACGGCTTTGGCTGCCGTACCTACGGACCAATCTTTTACGGCACTTTTGACCAATAACCACCCTTCGATTGAGGCTTTGTATGTCGAATTGCAAAAACATACGCGTTTTTTCAAAAGCGATATGTCCTCTCTTTTGGGTATTGCCATCACGTTTAGTAGCGGCGATGGGGATTAATTGTTAGTTACGTTGGATTAGTAAAAATGTATCCTTGATAAGAATTAATATCTTTTAATAAACGAGCGAATAATGGCTTTAACACTCTAGGGAGTGCATTAATCCATGCGGCGCAAAAACACACAATAATGAAAAACATTAGCATTACATTGCTTTATATTTTAGGAGTAAATATGCTTTTTACCGCTGTTTCTTGCATTAAAAACGATGAAGAAAAGGAAGTGCTCCAAATGAAAAAAGAAGCACTAGAACAATACGCCAATATCGTATCGAAATCCTATGAAGATTGTTATAGTACTGCGTTACAATTAAAATTGGCTATTGATGCGTTTGTCGCAAATCCTACGGACAATGGTTTCCAGCAGTGCAAAGATGCGTGGTTGGCTGCCCGAACACCTTATGGACAAACAGAAGCATATCGTTTTTACGGTGGGCCTATCGACGAAGAAAATGGCCCCGAAGGTTATATGAATGCCTGGCCAATGGATGAAAATTTTGTGGATTATGTAGTCGGTAACCCCTCGGCTGGTATTATCAATAGTACTACTCAATATTCAACGATTAGTAAGCAAGTTTTAGTAGATTTGAACGAATCTATATCAGAAACGTCTATTTTTACGGGTTATCATGCTATTGAATTTCTTTTGTGGGGACAAGATATGAGTACGAGTACGGCGGGTATGCGTCCATATACCGATTATTTAGTATCGGGAGGTACGGCTGCCAATCCAGCGCGTCGAGGTGAGTACTTACAGGTTGTTGCCGATCTATTATTGGAACAATTAGCGGGTATTCGCGATGAGTGGAAATTAGGCGGGTCGTACCGCAACCAATTCTTAAATAGTACTGAAACCAAGGTAGCACTTGGCTTTATATTTACGTCATTGGGTGAATTGAGCAAAGGTGAATTGTCGGGCGAGCGCATGTTTGTTGCCATTGATACAAAAGACCAAGAGAATGAACATTCCTGTTTTTCTGATAATACTTTGAATGATATTAAAATGAATTTTTTAGGGCTTCAAAATGTTTATTTTGGGCAATATAAAGCCATCGACAACACTACTTTGAGCGGGAGGAGTATCAGTGAAATTGCCGAAAAACTAGACCGCACAAAGGCGGATGCTGTGCGCGTTGCATTTGCCGATGCGGAACAGAAAATCAATGTTATACCTGCTCCATTTGATCAAACGATCGTCAACAATCCCAATGCTGTACTACCTGCCATCACAGCGTTGCGTACACTGAGTGACAGATTTGCGGATGTTGGGTTGTTATTGGGGGCACAATTTTAATCATTCACACCAACTATGCGCCAATTACTTGTTATTTTAGTTATACTCATTACTTGTTATGCTTGCCAGAAAGATGAAAAGCCGCCTATTGCCCCAGCTGTGGCCGATGAGCAGTTGTCTGGTGGCATCAATGGCACTACTTTCGACAAAAGCAGTAATGCGTTCGGTGTACAGTTAAAAGGGCTGACTGCCGACGAAGAAGGTTTTTTTGTCACAGGAAATGCCTTTTTTCGTTCCAATTGGGTCGTGGCTCCGGCTTCGGTACAAACTTTAGATGGACTTGGACCTGTTTTTAATGCCATTTCTTGTGGTAGTTGTCACTTCAAGGATGGACGCGCTCAACCGCCAACAACGCCCGATGCGCCACTGAATGGTTTATTATTTCGGTTGAGTGTTGCTGGGATGGGGCTACACGGTGCGCCGCTAGGCGATCCGATCTATGGTGGTCAGTTGCAGGATAAAGCCATTCTTAATATTAAAAATGAAGGTCGGGTGAGGGTTGCTTACCAAGAATTATCGGGATCTTATCGAGATGGGTCTGTATATACTTTGAGGCAACCTAGTTATGATATTTTGGATTTGAATTATGGCGATTTTGCACCTGGAATTATGGTTTCACCTCGTATTGCCCAGCAAGTTCCCGGTCTTGGACTGTTGGAAATTGTACCAGAACAGGAGATATTGTCTTTTGTAGATGAAAATGATAGCAATAAAGATGGTATTTCTGGTAGGGCTAATTATGTATGGGATATTGGGACACAAACCACGCTTTTGGGCCGTTTTGGCTGGAAGGCCAACCAACCCAATTTATTACAACAAACGGCGGGTGCTTTTAATGGCGATATTGGTATAACTACTAATTTGGTGCCGAATAGTCATTTTTCGCCGATTCAAGAGCAGCAATACCCTACTATTCCCAACGGAGGAAGCCCCGAATTATCCGATGAACTACTGCTTAAAGTAGTGAGTTATATCCGCTCGCTTTCCGTTCCTGCCGCACGTGATTACGATGATGTTACGGTATTGCGTGGGAAATATTTGTTTAAAGACTTAAATTGTGCCGGGTGCCATCGTCCAACATTGATAACAGGTAATGAAGGTAGTATATCTGCCCTAAAAAACCAAAAAATATGGCCTTATACGGATCTTTTACTCCACGATATGGGTGCTGAACTTGCCGATGGCCGCCCCGATTTTCAGGCTTCTGGTGCAGAGTGGCGTACGCCTCCGCTTTGGGGCATAGGGTTATTGCAGACTGTAAATGGTCATACGTCTTTGTTACACGATGGCCGTGCTAGGAATGTGGAAGAAGCCATTCTTTGGCATGGAGGTGAGGCTGCCAATGCGCGAAAGGGATTCACTGAACTTAGCGCTACTGATCGTGACGCAGTGATTGCCTTTATCCATAGTTTATAAAGTCTTCTCGATATGCGAACATTTAAGGAAGGACAATATTGGGATGATATTACTGCACGTTGTGCTGGGTTATACCGTCCAGTTTCGATTGCGCCGCTGGTCGTTTTTCGCATCGTGTTTGGTGCGTTAATGCTGTTCAGTACGCTCCGATTTTGGTACTTGGGCTGGATCGAAGACCACTATATTCAAAGCAAGGTACAATTCAAGTATTTTGGCTTTGAGTGGGTGCAATTATTGCCGCCCAATGGGATGTATTTTTTGCATATCGTAATGATTATCAGTGCATTGGGGATCATGTTGGGGGCTTGGTACAGGTGGTCGGCGGTGCTTTTTTTTCTGGCGTTTACTTACACGGAACTCATCGACCTCACGTACTACCTCAACCATTATTACTTTGTGAGTTTGGTGGCTTTTTTAATGATTTTTGTGCCTGCGCACCGGAGTTTTTCGGTGGATAGTAGGCGTGATCCTAGTTTGGAAAGTGCAACCGTTCCGTATTGGACGATTTTTATTTTTCAGTTTCAATTGGCGATTGTTTATACTTATGCGGGTTTGGCCAAAATCAATTATACGTGGCTGGTGGAGGCCATGCCATTGCGCATTTGGCTGCCTGCCAATGACCAACAGCCGCTGATTGGGCCATTGATGACCTGGAAATACATGCCTTGGATTTTTAGTTGGGCGGGTATGTTGTACGATTGTACGATTGTTTTTTGGCTCGCATGGGCGCGTACCCGTGCGTGGGCGTACGCGACGGTTATTGTTTTTCACGTAATGACGGGTATGCTTTTCCAAATTGGGGTATTTCCATTGGTGATGATCGGTTGTACTACGATATTTTTTTCGCCTGCTTTTCATACAATATTGCTACAAAAAATGCGCTTATTGCCGCTGTTTTCGTCACGAACAACATTTTCTTCGGAAAAAACAGCCGCTCCAACACCCAATTGGCAAATGAAAAAATCGAATATTCGCGTTGCATTTTTTATTGCTTTTTTTATCGTCCAACTCCTGTTTCCGTTTCGGGCGTACCTTTATCCCGGCAATTTTTACTGGACGGAACAAGGTTATCGCTTCTCGTGGCGGGTGATGTTGATGGAAAAAGCAGGTACGGCTACGTTTTTCATCAAGGATGGCGTTACGGGCCGTGAGACTGTGGTGAATAATGGCGATTTTTTGTGCGCACACCAAGAAAAGCAA
>JAAFHO010000493.1 GCA_013297575.1 Chitinophagales bacterium | reverse complement strand
GGTCATTGGGTATGTTGTAGTGGTTGTTTGAGGTTGTCTCTTAGTCAACAATTAGAAAATAATATATTGAATTTAGCGTAAGGAAGTGTCGTCGTGGTTTTGAAGCCCAATGCTGTCAACTTGAGCGAATTCCAACTACGGAGTGGTTAAACGTGAATAGCCCTGAATGAAATTCGGGGGATTAAGGGGTCGTCAACGTATTATAAGCGTTTCATTACGTTCAACCCTTTCAGGGTTATTAAACATACACGCCCCTTAATCCCGAATTTCATTCGGGGCTATTCATGTTTGACCCTTATCAGGGTCGGAACTTGCTTAAGTTGGCAACATTAGGTATTGAAGTCACGACGACACGTTTTTTTACACAAAACAATCGAATATCAAGGCATTAAACACACTGATTTGCCCTTTTTATCAACAAAAATCTCGACGATTTTGTCCACCGTAATCCACCCATAACGAATAAAATTCGTTGAAACACGACGACGAAAAGATATTGTCAAAATATAAAATTACTCATTTCCTAAGCATTTACTAGGATAAAACAAAAGTTAGCGGAACTTTGCGGGTGTTTGAATGGGTTAAGGGCATATATACTTCGACGATAAAGGATTTTGTGCATGAAAATAGTATAGCATCCGCATAAATCGTATGACCCAACAACGAATCATTGATATAACCGAATAAAGGAAATGACAGGCATTGTAATAAAATCAACCGGAGCATGGTACCACGTGCGACTGGATAGTACCCAAGCAGTGATAGAGTGCAGGATTGTGGGCAAGTTCCGTTTGGACGATATTCCGCTCACCAATCCTATTGCTGTAGGTGATCGGGTAGAAATAGAGCGCGAGGAAAAATCGGAGCAGGCGATGATTAAAAAAATACTGCCTCGCGTGAATTATGTGGTGCGCCAATCTCCACGCCGTAAGCATGATTTACATTTGCTCGCCGCTAATATCGACCAAGCCGTTTTACTTTCTACGATTGCTTTCCCTGATATCAAACCGGGTTTTATTGATCGTTTTTTGCTGATGACTGCCAAATTTGATACGCCAGTCACCATCATTTTTAATAAGGCAGATTTATATACACCCCAAGATATGGAACTGTACGAAGCCGTTTCGGATATTTATACCAAAATTGGCTACAATGTATTGTTGACTTCCGTGCTGACCGGCCAGGGTTTAGAGGTATTTCAAAATTTATTAAAAGACAAAATTACATTGTTGAGTGGCCAATCGGGCGTAGGTAAAAGCAGTTTGGTGAATGCCATTCAACCTCAATTGGATTTGCGAACTGGCGATATCAGCGATTACTCGGGCAAAGGGCAGCATACCACCACTTTTGCTGAAATGTTTGAGTTAAGTTACGGAGGAAAAATCATTGATACGCCCGGCATGAAAATGCTCGCCTTTAATGATAAAGATAAATCCAATATCGCACACAGTTACAAAGAAATGTTTGCCTACTCGGTTAACTGCCGTTTTGGAGGCAATTGCCTGCACCGCAATGAACCCGGATGTGCCGTTAAAGCCGCTATAGAAACAGGCGAAATCAGCGAAATGCGATACGCCACCTACTTGGGTATTTTGGAAGAAGTAGAAGATCAAAATTATTGGGAACGGCACAGTGGAGAAATCTAAATTAAAACGTCCGAATTCGGACACGCCTGTGCGCAAGCGTACAAAAGCACCTTCCTGTTTTCATTGCAAGTAAATGATAATCAATTGTTTATATTTTTGGCATTAGTTTGGACTTTATTCAAATAGCACAAATGGCGTAGCAGGTTATTGAAGCCGCTAATATTTGAAGCAAAGCATTTAATAGGCTTCGCTTTAAATATTAATGGCGCAATAATTCGATCGCTTAAATTATACTATTATGGATAAAGTAATCAAAAAGAAAGTCTGGACCCCGCAGCGGATTGCGCTGGGTATTGGAATACTAGCATTCCTCGGATTTAGCACGTACAGTATTTTCCTGTCGGGTAAGCAAAGTACATTGAACGTGAACAAGGAGCGCATTACCATTTCGGATGTAAAAAATGGTGTATTCGACGAGTTTATCGTTGTAACGGGCGTTATTCAGCCCTTAAAAACCTACCAATTGGATGCTATTGAGGGCGGCTATGTGGCGCAAAAACTCATTGATGGTGGTGCCAGCGTAAAAAAAGGCGACCTGATCCTGAAACTTGAAAACCAGCGTCTTATGCTTGATTTCGTGAACCGCGAAACCGAAATGTACGACTTGATTAATAACCTAGAAAATACCCGCCTCAGCCTTCGCCAAAATAAATTTACGCTAAAACGTACCCTTTCCGAATTGGAATTTCAAATCCAACAGGCCAAGATCGATCACGACCGCAATTCCAAATTGTACGAGGATAAAGTGATTAGCCAACAAGAATACCAACGTACAAAAATTTCGTACGAGCGCCTTAGCCAACAAAGTACGATTGAAGTAGAAAACCAAAAATTTCAGGAAGAAAACAGCGTTACCCAGATCCGGCAATTGGAAGGTACACTCGAACGCACCCGTACCAACTTGTCCATGATGCGCCAAAATCTAGAAAATCTCGCAGTAAAAGCACCTGTTTCTGGTTTGCTCTCTCGTGTAGATGTAGAAATTGGTGCCAGCATTACCGCAGGCCAAAACATCGGTCAAATTGACGACCTCAACGGTTTCAAAATGCGTATTGAGGTGGACGAACACTATATTTCGCGTATTTTTCCGGGTTTGGAAGGCTCTTTTGAGTTCAACGGAAAAACCCACCAACTCGTTGTACACAAGGTATATCCAGAGGTAACGAATGGTCGTTTTCAAGTTGATATGACTTTCCCTGCATCCATCCCCGAGGGTATTCGTCGCGGCCAATCGGTGCCTGTGCGCTTGCAATTGGGTAAACCTGCACAAGCGATATTGCTCCCTACGGGTGGCTTTTTTAGCGATACTGGCGGCAACTGGGTATATGTACTCAATGAAAGCGGCAATAAAGCCGAAAAACGTTCCATATCTTTGGGGCGCAAGAATCCACAATACTTTGAAGTGTTAACAGGTCTTTCCGAAGGCGAACGGGTTATTACTAGTTCGTACAGTTCTTTCGGGGAAAAAGACGTCCTTGTATTTTAAGTACTTAACCACCATTTTATCACTCACTTTTTCCATCGAATAAATCGAGATCATCGGATAAATCGAATACTTGCTATGATACGTACATCAAATTTACAGAAAATTTTTACCACTGAAGAAGTGGAAACCACTGCCTTAAACGGGATTAATATGGAAATTAATCAAGGCGAATTTGTGGCCATAATGGGACCTTCTGGCTGTGGCAAATCCACTTTGCTCAATATTTTGGGGCTTTTGGATAATCCTTCCGATGGCCAATACGACTTTTTTGGTACAGAAGTAGGCAAAATGAGCGAAAGGCAACGTGCCAACCTGCGCAAAGGCAATATCGGATTTGTATTCCAATCCTTCAACTTAATTGATGAGTTAACGGTGTACGAAAACGTGGAATTACCACTGCTCTATTTAAAAACACCTGCTGCTGATCGCAAAAAAAAGGTAGAGGCCGCATTGGAGCGCATGAATATCATGCACCGTCGCAACCACTTTCCACAGCAACTTTCGGGTGGACAACAACAACGCGTTGCAATAGCGCGTGCCGTTATTGCCGATCCTAAAGTGATTCTTGCCGACGAACCGACGGGTAACCTCGATTCGGTGAATGGCCTCGAAGTAATGAACCTTTTAACCCAACTTAACCAAGCGGGTACCACTGTTATCATGGTAACGCACTCTACCCACGATTCGGGCTTTGCGCACCGTGTGGTTAATTTATTCGATGGTAAAGTGGTGACGGAACAGTTCCATTGATCGAAACCTACAACTAAAAAATTAAGCTATGATTTTAAAATTGATTGCCGTTGTTATTTATTGGTTGATAAAACTGGTATTGCTCCCTTCGGGGCAAATATAAATTGCCGTTCTTTGTAACTGTACAGTGTTGTTTTGAAAAAATAGTTACACATGCAAATCTCAAAAACCTGAAAATTTGTGTAATAATGCTTACTTCCTACTTTTTTTCGCCAAAAAAAGTAGGCAAAAAAGGCTTCGGCTGACGAAAAATGCTGCGCTTTTGCTTTCTCATTCCGGCGGCGCCAAAAAAAACTCGCCGCACAGTCGAGCGGGGACTGCGTCCCGCAAATTCCGTTTGGCTCAAACACTTTTTGGCTTCATCCGCCTCCACTCGAGCAAAAACGGCATTTTTCTAAGGCCGGTTTGCCACACTTGGGGTACAGTACTTAAATCCAAATTTCAAAGGAAATTACCAAAAATAAAAGTGTACGATAGTACGATAAAAGATAAAAAAATGATTGAATTAAAGAATGTTGAGCGTTTTTATCAGAATGGTGCTCAGAAAACGTATGTATTGCGCTATATCAACACCACCATCAAAGAAGGTGAGTTTGTGAGCATTATGGGGCCATCGGGGTCGGGTAAAAGCACTTTGTTGCACATCCTCGGTATGCTTGATGAGCCTACTACGGGCGAATATTGGTTCCTAGACGAGGCTGTACATAAGTTCAACGAACGCCGCCGTACCGAACTCTATCAGCAGTATATAGGGTTCGT
>JAAFHO010000492.1 GCA_013297575.1 Chitinophagales bacterium | reverse complement strand
TTTAACAGTAACGGGCAAAACCATAGCCGAAAACCTAGAAGATGCACCTGATCTTGAGTTTGAGGATCAAAATATTATTTATCCCGTTGAAAAACCTATTAAGGTTACTGGACACCTCCAAATCTTGTATGGCAACTTGGCAGAACAAGGCAGCGTAGCCAAAATTACAGGTAAAGAAGGCGAGCGTTTTAGTGGCCCAGCACGGGTTTTTGATGGCGAAAAAGCACTTATTGCGGGTATTCAATCGGGTCGTGTACAATCAGGCGATGTGGTGGTCATTCGTTATGTAGGGCCAAAGGGTGCACCGGGTATGCCCGAAATGCTCAAACCTACTTCGGCTATTATTGGTGCGGGTTTGGGTCAAAGTGTTGCCCTTATCACTGATGGTCGTTTTAGTGGTGGCACACATGGTTTTGTGGTTGGGCATATCACGCCGGAGGCCTCAGAAGGTGGTTTGATTGGTTTGGTCAAAGACGGTGATAGAATCGAACTAGATGCTGTTAACCGAACCATTAACCTCGATGTATCGGTAGAGGAAATCGAAAACAGGCGAAAAACATGGCAAAAACCACCATTGTCTGCTACGAAAGGGGTTTTGTATAAATATATCCGTTCGGTGAGTTCGGCGGCGGAAGGGTGCGTAACGGACGGGGAATGATGATGTCTGATACATACATACACCACATAACACATAACACATAGGGTTTTACCCTATGCTAGATATGTCGCCCCGTTGGGGCTTGGATTTGTGGAATATTTAAAATTTGTTTTTATGATTTTATATATCATTAAAAATCAAAAAACCAACCAGATTATGTTCACAATAAAAGGTTGAATTTTCCCCCAATCTCGATCCAAGCCCCAAAGGGGCACCACATCCAGCCAAGGGTGCAACCCTTGGAACGTGGAACATGGAACGTGTAACGCGTAACGTATAACAAAAAACACCCACCATAAAACAACGACCCACATTTAAAAAACATTCATTATGGCAAATACAACCGAAATAGCGCCACAAGAGGTCGCCCCAGCAACCGCCCAAAAAATTTCAGGCTCCCAAGCCGTCCTCAACGCCTTTGTAGCAGAAGGCGTGGACACCATTTTTGGTTACCCAGGCGGAGCCATCATGCCCATTTACGATGCCCTATACGATTATGGAGATCGGCTAAATCACATACTTGTCCGACACGAGCAAGGTGCCACACATGCAGCGCAAGGTTATGCACGAAGTTCTGGCAAAGTAGGTGTTGTATTCGCCACCAGCGGCCCAGGAGCCACCAATTTGATCACCGGACTTGCCGATGCCCTGATCGATAGCACACCAATGGTATGCATCACAGGCCAAGTATTTGCCCACCTATTAGGTACCGACGCATTTCAGGAAACAGACGTAATGAACATTACCACACCCGTAACCAAATGGAACTGCCAAGTAACAGAGGCATCCGAAATTTCGGAAGTAATAGCCAAAGCATTCTATATCGCCAAAAGTGGAAGGCCAGGCCCAGTATTAGTGGATATTACCAAAAATGCACAAATAGAACTCATTGAAAACAAAGGTTATACCCCTTGCGATCATATTAGAAGTTACCGCCCAAAGCCCATTATCAGAAAAGAATATATCCAAGAAGCAGCCGATATGATCAATGCTGCAGAGCGTCCGTATATCCTCTTTGGACAAGGCGTAATCTTGGGCAATGCAGAAGAAGAATTTAAGGCATTTATTGAAAAAAGTGGTATTCCATCCGCCTGGACACTCCTTGGTTTGGGCGCGTTGCCTACCAGTCATCCGCTCAATGTGGGCATGCTCGGCATGCACGGCAATTACGGCCCCAATATACTAACCAACCAATGCGATGTACTCATTGCCATTGGGATGCGCTTTGATGATCGCGTTACGGGCCGCCTCGATCGCTATGCCAAACAGGCAAAAATCATACATTTAGACATTGATCCCGCCGAAATTGACAAAAACATAAAGGCAACAATACCCGTTTGGGGCGATTGCAAGGAAACCCTCCCTATGCTCACAAAATTGGTGCTGCAAAAATCCTATCCAGCTTGGTTACAACGTTTCCACGACTGCGACAAGGAGGAATACAAGGAGGTCATCCACAACGAACTCAACCCTACCGATGAGGTATTAACAATGGGAGAAGTGATAAAGGTGCTCAACGAACTCACCGGAGGAGATGCCATTATCGTAACAGATGTAGGCCAACACCAAATGGTGGCCAGTCGATATGCCAAATTTAATCAAACGCGCAGCAATATTACCTCCGGCGGACTCGGAACGATGGGTTTTGCACTCCCAGCGGCAATTGGAGCCAAAATGGGCGCACCGCACCGCACAGTAGTAGCCATTGCAGGTGATGGCGGCATTCAAATGACCATTCAAGAACTCGGCACCATCCACCAGTTTGGAATGGATGTAAAAATAATGATCCTCAATAACCAATTCTTGGGTATGGTGCGCCAATGGCAACAACTATTCAACGAACGCCGCTATTCTTTTGTAAACATCACCAGCCCCGATTTTGTAAAAGTGGCCGATGCTTACGGTATTGCAGGACAAAAAGTAAGCGAAAGGGCACATTTAAAAGCAGCATTGCAAACCATGTTGGCCCATAAAGGATCTTACCTTTTAGAAGTAATGACAGGTAAAGAAAATAATGTATTTCCAATGGTTCCACAAGGTTGTGGCGTTGGTGAAATTCGATTAAAGTAAATACGACCATGAAAAAAGAATATACCATCACAGTTTATACCGAAAATCAAGTGGGTCTGCTCAATCGAATTGCGATTATTTTTTCACGCCGCAAAATCAATATCGAGAGCCTCAATACTTCTCCTTCAGAGGTAGAAGGTATCCACAGATTTACAATTGTAGTCAATGAGACAGAAGATATGGTGCGCAAATTGGCTCGAAATTTCGAAAAACAGGTCGATGTACTGCGCGCTTTTTACAATACTGGCGACGAAATCATTTGGCAAGAAATGGCCTTATATAAAGTACCTACCGACGAAATTGCCGAAAAAGTCCAAGTAGAACGGCTATTGCGCGAACATGGCGCACGCGCTGTGGTCATCAGAAAAGACTATACTATTTTTGAGACCACCGGCCATCGCGAAGAGACCGATAACCTCATTAAAGTATTGGAACCGTATGGGCTCATTGAGTTTGTCCGCAGTGCGCGGGTGGCCATTATCAAAGCAAGTAATGGTTTCCACGAACTACTCAAAGATTTTGAAAAACGCGAATCAGAATATTTACACACCCCTTAGAAATTTGATTTTCACGTTAATATCATCAATTATAATTCATCAATTAACATTTCATCACTTAAAATAATATGGCACAACTTAATTTTGGCGGTAGCATCGAAAATGTTGTCACGCGCGAAGAATTTCCACTAGAAAAGGCACAAGCTGTGCTGAAAAACGAAGTCGTAGCAGTAATTGGTTACGGCGTTCAAGGCCCCGGCCAAGCACTCAATCAATTGGAAAACGGCATCAATGTCATCATTGGTCAACGCCCCGATTCCAAATCATGGGACAAAGCCGTCAACGATGGTTTTGTACCAGGCGTTTCCTTGTTCAATATTGAAGAAGCCTTGGAGCGCGGCACAATCATTTGTTATCTACTCAGCGATGCCGCCCAAATTCAACTTTGGCCAACGGTAAAAAAACACCTTACTCCCGGCAAAGCACTCTATTTTTCACACGGTTTTGGTATCACTTATAACGATCAAACGGGTATTATTCCACCACCCGATGTGGATGTGTTTTTGGTAGCACCCAAAGGCTCTGGCACCTCACTCCGTCGTATGTTTTTGCAAGGTCGCGGCCTCAATAGCAGTTATGCCATCCACCAAGATGCCACAGGACGCGCCTACGAACGCGTCATCGCATTGGGTATCGCCATCGGTAGCGGATACTTATTTGAAACTGATTTCCGCCGCGAAGTTTATAGCGATCTTACCGGCGAACGCGGTACACTTATGGGTGCAATTCAAGGTATTTTTGCAGCACAATACGCGGTTTTACGCGAAAGAGGCCATTCTCCTAGCGAAGCCTTTAACGAAACAGTAGAAGAATTGACTCAATCTTTGATGCCATTGGTGGCCGAAAACGGTATGGATTGGATGTACGCCAATTGCTCCACCACCGCGCAACGTGGTGCATTAGATTGGTGGAAAAAATTCCGCGATGCTACCCTACCCGTATTTAATGAACTGTACGATAGTGTTTCATCGGGCAACGAAGCCGCTCGTTCTATCCAATCCAATGGCCAACCGGATTACCGCGTTAAATTGGAAGAAGAACTCCGCGAATTACGCGAAAGCGAAATGTGGCAAGCAGGACAAACGGTACGAAGCCTTCGTCCCGAAAACCAGCCTGCTGTTTCGGATGCTATTGAGATATAAATATGACGGAGGCTATACCATAAACACTTTAATATTGGAAATTTAGCATTTAAAATTAATGAAGTGTCGGTGTAACCTTGAGGTTCGTCACCTTAGCAATATACCAACCAAGGAGTGGTCAAACTTGAATAGCCCTGAATGAAATTCGGGGGATTAAGGGGGTGTTTTTAACAACTACGGAGAAGTTGAATGTCAACGTATTATGCGCGTTTTATTAAGT
>JAAFHO010000491.1 GCA_013297575.1 Chitinophagales bacterium | reverse complement strand
TTAGTACATCAGACTCGTTTTCAAACAATTCAAAAGGCATGGTAGGAATACCATTTTGAGCATAAAACTGTTTTTGCAAACCTTTGTCCTTTATGATTTCGAGTGCAAAAGGAGACGGGTGAACAATTTTTCCCATTGCCACTAAATCTTTCAATGCTTCCGTGTTAACGTGCTCAATTTCAATGGTTATCACGTCTTTGTCTTGGCCAAAAGCCATCACATCCTCATAGTTTTTAAAGTCGCCAACCGTAGTGCCGTTGGCGTAGGTGGCAGCAGGGCATCCTTCATCATTTTCAAGGATATACGTTTTAAAATCGAGTGGAGCCGCTGCTAGGCAAAGCATTTTGCCCAATTGTCCGCCACCAAGGATACCTATTTTTTGTGTAGTTGAAAACATGCTGCAAAGGTCGCAACAATCCTGTAATGTGAAAGATTTTTTGGTAAATTTGTGAATTCCATATTTGTTAAAGGAAAATAGTGCTATCTTTGCGCCGCTTTTCAGAACACCGTTTCGAAGAAGCAAACATTTTTCATTAAAAGAAGATAAAAATACAACATGGCTACGACCGCAGATATTCGCAACGGCCTTTGCATCGAACTGAACAACGACATTATGAAGATCATCGATTTTCAGAAGTTTCAGGTTGGCCGCGGCAGTGGTAAAGTTTGGACAAAATTAAAAAGTACTACTTCTGGCAAAGTACTAGAGCACACTTTTCAAAGTGGGCATAATATCAATGAAGTACGTGTAGAACGCCACAAATTCCAATTCCTTTATGAGGAAGATGGTGGGTATGTACTGATGAATCAAGAAAATTTTGAACAGTTCACGGTGGCTACCGCAATGATCGAAAACGGCAAATTCCTCAAAGAGGGTGATGTGGTTGATGTATTGTTCGATGCCGCAAAAGATGTACCACTTACTGCCGAAATGCCTTCGACTGTAAATTTGCTCATCACTTATACCGAACCAGGTGTGCGTGGCGATACGGCTACCAATACCTTAAAGGCGGCTACTGTTGAAGGCGGATCAGAAGTTCGGGTGCCATTATTCTGTGAAGAAGGCGATTTGATTAAAATTGATACCGCAACTGGTGCTTATATAGAGCGCGTAAAGAAATAATAAGCTATAGTCTTAAGGATAAATGAGCCACTCCGTATTATCGTAGTGGCTCATTGTTTTTTATAGGTGTTTTTATAGTGTTATCAAATTTCCCAAAATTAATTAAAAAAAACTTCTTTCCTTTACCATTCAATATTTCATCCAATCGCTTTAATCAACCTTAAGAAGGGTATGGACTTCAATCAGATACAAGAATTAATTCGCTTGGTCAGCAAGCAAAAAATCACCGAATTTGTCTATAAACAAGGTGATTTCAAGTTGGTAATACGTCAAGGCAGCGAGTATAATGGCTCGGTTGCTCCTGTCGTAGTACATTCTCAACCGGCACCAATGCCCGTTGCAGCTCCCGTTTCGGCACCAGTTGCACCACCACCACCACCTGCTGCTGCACCTACTACACCTGATGCGCCAGCAAGTAACCAGCGCGTCATTAAATCGCCAATGGTAGGTACTTTTTACCGTTCGGCAGGCCCCGATAAGCCTTCATTTGTAAAAATTGGAGACGATGTGGAAGCAGGCGCAACTGTTTGCATCATCGAGGCCATGAAATTGTTCAACGAAATCGAAAGCGATGTTAAAGGACGCATCGTAAAAGTACTCGTTGAAGATGCCACACCGGTCGAATATGACCAGCCATTGTTTTTAGTGGAAATTTAAGCAAATCTATGTTTAAAAAAATACTGATTGCCAATCGCGGGGAAATTGCCCTGCGTATTATACGGACATGCAAAGAAATGGGCATTAAAACAGTGGCCATTTATTCTACCGCTGATGCGGAAAGCCTGCACGTTCGATTTGCTGATGAGGCCGTTTGTATTGGGCCTCCGGCATCCTCCGAAAGTTATCTTAATATTCCTCGTATCATGGCGGCGGTAGAAATTACCAATGCCGATGCCATACACCCAGGATATGGCTTTTTGGCTGAAAATGCTGGTTTTGCTGAAATCTGTAAGGATTATGGCATCAAATTTATTGGCCCAACACCGGATCAAATCCGTTCCATGGGTGATAAAATTACCGCAAAAGAAACCATGCTTCGTGCAAAAGTGCCTTGTATCCCGGGTACAGAAGGGCTGCTGACGGATGTCAAAACAGGAAAAGGATTGGCTGCTGAAATTGGCTACCCAGTCATCCTCAAGGCTACGGCTGGTGGTGGTGGCAAAGGCATGCGTATCGTTTGGAAAGAAAGCGAGTTTGAAAGCCAATGGGATAATGCCCGCCGCGAGGCAAAGGCTTCATTTTCCAATGATGGCATTTATATGGAAAAATATATCGAGGAACCACGCCATATTGAAATACAGGTGGCTGGTGACCAATTCGGTAAAGCATGCCATATGTCGGAGCGCGATTGCTCTATTCAGCGTCGTCACCAAAAATTGGTGGAGGAATCACCATCGCCATTTATGACACCCGAATTGCGGGAAAAAATGGGTATGGCTGCTGTTAAAGCCTGCGAAGCCATCAGTTATGAAGGCGTGGGAACCGTAGAGTTCTTGGTGGACAAACACCGGAATTTCTATTTCATGGAAATGAATACGCGGATCCAGGTAGAACATACAGTAACGGAAGAAGTGATTGATTTTGACCTGATTAAGGAACAAATCAAGATTGCTGCTGGTATTCCAATCTCCGGCAAAAACTATATTCCAGAACTTTTTGCCATGGAATGCCGGATCAATGCGGAAGACCCATACAATGACTTTCGTCCTAGCCCAGGCCGAATCACCTCGTTCCACTCACCTAAAGGACACGGTGTGCGAGTAGATACCCACGTGTATGCTGGTTATACCATTCCGCCATACTATGACTCTATGATCGCTAAACTGATCACACGTGCGCGTACCCGCGAGGAAACTATCCTCAAAATGGAACGCGCATTGGATGAGTTTGTGATTGAAGGGATCAAAACAACGGTGCCATTTCACCAAAAATTGATGCGTAACGAAGATTTCAGGAAAGGTAATTTCCATACTGGATTCCTGAATACCTGGGATTTCAAAAATGCGTAAATTACTGCGCTACTACTTGCCTTACAAACGATTATTGTTGTTGGCCTTGGTCTGCAACATATTGATGTCTGTTTTTATGGTAGTAAGTATCCCAGTATTACAGCCTTTTTTACAAATTCTATTCAATAGTAATAATGGTAGTGCTGCCAATAATAAAACCAATGCATTTTTGGGATTAGAAGGCAAACTCAACCATTTTTTTTCAGATTTGATTCATACACACGGTCAGGAGAGCGCGCTCCTGATCGTGTGTATTTTTTTGGTACTCACTTTTTTGGGTAAAAATTTATTTCGGTACTTGTCACTCTATTTCCTTGCTGGAGTACGCAATGGTATTGTAAAAGATTTGCGCATTAGAATGATGCAAAAAGTGCTTGATTTGCCACTTTCTTATTTTAGCGATACCCGAAAAGGCGATCTGATGAGTCGAATGACTTCTGATGTGCAAGAAATAGAGTGGAGTATTGTCGGCGTGGTGGAATCTATTGCGCGGGAGCCTATTGTGATTATTGGTAGTTTGGCGTTTATGATTGCTGTTTCCCCTCAATTGCTCTTATTTGTGCTGGTTTTGATGGTGTTTTCTGGTCTTATTATAGGCGGGATTGGACAATCTTTGCGCCGACAATCGGCAGAAGCGCAACGCAGCCTCGGAGGTATTGGTGCGATGATCGACGAAACGCTGGGCGGTTTGCGTATTTTAAAAGGTTTTAATGCAGAGCAATGGCAAAATGACCGTTTTGAACGCGAAAGTAGCCACTATATGCGCGCAATGAACCAAATTAACCGAAAAAAAGACCTAGCCTCTCCCCTATCCGAATTTTTGGGGATTGGTGTTGTATCTATTCTATTGTGGTTTGGTTCTCGACAGGTGTTTGCGGGTACATTGTCGGCGGCCACATTTATTACATTTCTTTACGCTTTTTATAATGTAATTGAACCTGCTAAATCCTTGTCCGGTGCTTTTTACAGTATCCGCAAAGGTATGGGGGCATTAGAAAGGGTGCAGCACTTGTTGGATGCGCCTATCTCTATAAAAGAACCCGAAAACCCCATTGCGCTCGACCATTTTAATACGTGTATTGAATTTAATAATGTCCGTTTTCGATACGACAATACAGAACAAGACACCTTGCGCGGTATTAGTTTTAAAATTCCACAGGGGAAAATTGTTGCTTTGGTAGGGGCTTCTGGATCGGGGAAAAGCACTATTGCAGATTTGCTACCCCGTTTTCACGATATTAATTCGGGTGAAATACGAATAGATGGTAAAGATATTCGTCAAGTAAATACCCATGACCTGCGTGCTTTAATGGGCATTGTGAGCCAAGAGGCTATCCTGTTCAACGATTCTGTGCGCAGCAATATTATTTTTGGTGCCCAAAATGCTACCGAAGAAGAAGTCATTTCCGCCGCCAAAGCCGCCAACGCCCATGATTTTATTATCGCCATGCCAATGGGATACGATAGCAATATTGGCGACAGAGGCTCAAAATTATCGGGCGGGCAGCGACAACGA
>JAAFHO010000490.1 GCA_013297575.1 Chitinophagales bacterium | reverse complement strand
GAAGTCCTCCTATGGAAGTGGGTGCTAAGCAAATGCTAGTTGGGCTGTTCCCTAGTCGAGCAACCCCGACGGAGGGATGAATTTTTAAATTCATTTAAAAATAATTTTTAGTGAAAAGGAATGTTATTACATAAAAAACGAGTTGTCAATAACTTATCCATTTTAGGGACACAAATCCTACTCGTTTCTATGTCACAAAGGTGGGGTGTTCGTCATCTCATTTTACAGCGTATAAATACGTGTTTATTAAATCAGGTATTTATACGTATATATCGGAATGCATTATTGTTCAGCAGCAATAAACAGACACAGGTGTTTGGGTCATACGAGCTATTCTTGAGGTGGATAGCGGTGCTATACTGGCCCAATAACGATGCCCAATTGGCAGTAGGACGGCTCGATGCAGACAAAATTGAACAAGATTTTGTAGGGGCGCAGGTGGGTGCTTTTAAGTGGAATGGGCAGAAAATGGGCTTGTAAGTGATATTTTTTAACCCAACTTACGCTGCTCAATATAATCACGAATCTTAGAGGCACTCTCATAATCTTCTTTCGTAATTACTTTTTCTAGCAATGCTTCGAGTTCCTCTAAGGAATATTGTGCCAATGACCCACCTATCTGCCTTCCGGCAATAGAATTGGCTAAAATGCCGGCTTCGGCTATTACGTTTTCAAAGGAAAATACAGGTACACCGCAACGTACCGCTAACGCAATAGCATCGGAGGTGCGCGCATCGAGTTCTACGAGTGTCCCATCGTGTTTTTGGACGACCAAACGGGCGTAAAATACCCCATCCAGCAGTTCGTGAATGACCACTTCTTTTAACGTGCCGCCTAAAATATCAATCGTGTTTTTAAGTAAATCATGCGTCAATGGCCTTGCGGGTTGCATTTGCTCCATCGCAATAGCAATCGACTGCGCTTCTGGCGCACCAATGATAATCGGGATTCGGCGTTGTTGCTCCAAATCCTCTAATATTAATACATAATTATTGGGCTGTGATGCACTCGATGAGAGCGCAACGATGGCTAATTCTTTTTTTTCTCTCATGACATTTGGATAAAGTGGCACAATTCGGCCAAGTCTTGAAACGGTGCTACTACTTTGCCCTTCCAAAGCAGTTTAAAAACACCATTCTGTTCAATTTCAATGGTGTATTCCTTTGCGACTATCAAAATATGACCGTGATCTTCCAGTATTGGAATTTCAAAATCGTTGAGCGCCAGCAGTAGCCATTCACGGGGTGTTTGTGGTTCGTTTGTCATTGTGCTTAACCCATTAAGTTTTCATACACTACTTTGCACCCAAAAACAATACAAAGCAACGATGATGCCAGTGTTAAACTGCGGTGCAATTTTGGGCTGGCGGCCATCTTTGAAGAAAATGGCAGACTGAAAATACCAGAGGCCAACAACATACCCGCAATAGATCCTACGCCAAAGATAAGCAAATATACGATACCTTCCCATGCGGTTTGTAATTCCGTCATCACCAGCAGTACCAACGTGCCGCTACCCGCCAAACCGTGTATGAGTCCTACGCCATACGCCAGTTGGTGGCCATGCGGCTCTTCGTGGTGGTGCGCTAGGGCGTGTTTTTTTTCGCGCTCCTTTGCCGCCCAAATACGCTGTACACCCAAAACGATCAGCATAACGCCTACGCCAGCCTCAAAATAGTGAAAAACTTGCGGAGTGACCATAATTTTAGCAACCATCATACAAATTCCAATGATTAAGATGGTAGAACTATGCCCCAGCCCCCAATAAATACCATCTTTAATGGCTTTTAGAGGCGACGTGCGACGGGTTACAATACTACTTACCGCCAATAAATGGTCAATTTCAAAGGCGTGGGTAAACCCTACAACGCCTGCAAATAAGAGTGGAAATAAGGTATGCATAAAATTATAGTGGATAAATTAAAATACGATGATTACCCGTATCTGCCACCGCCAAACGACGGTCATCGGCACAAATAGAGAAGGGCCAGTATAGGTTAGCTTCGGTGCCAAAGACCGTTTCCGCGTTTTCGCTACCTGTGAAAAAATTGGGTTTGCCAATCAAATCATCAGCACTTTGGTTATTTTGCTGGGGGAGTTGGTCAAAACGCAGCACGCGGCTATTACCTGTATCGGCCACTAAAATCCCTTGTTTGAAAAAACAGGTATCGTAGCACCAACTCAAAGTATTAGCCATTGGGAAAAGACCATATTGATTTTGCCCGCTGCTGTCCAAATCGGATTGACCAATGATCAAATCTGCTTTTTGATGAAACGCAGTACGCCAATCGTTCCAAATCAAAATGCGATAATATTGAGTATCAGCGACCGACATAACGCCTTCTGGACTTATTTTTACCGAATATGGCCATATTGGGTCTTGGTTTTCGTAGTCGCGGGTCATAAAATCGGGTTTGCCAATGACTTGTTGCGCGGGTTCAAAATTTTCGGTAGGGTAGTGGTCGAAATACAAAATGCGGCGATTGCCAGTGTCTGCAATCCAGAGTTGTTGGCCATCGCTGAACACGCCATAAGGCCAAAACAGGGTGTGTGCGTTTGGATCTGCACCTACTTTTTGGGCATTGGGTTGGTTGCTTTCAAAATCACGCTGACCGATCACCACATCGGCGGGTTGTCCGTGTTTTGAGGGCATTTGATGCCATATCAGTACCCTGTGGTTCCAGGCATCCGCCACAATGAGCCGCTGTCCATCGCTCCAAATGCCGGAAGGATATTGTAAAGACTGTGCACTGACCAATCCACCCGCGTTTCGGCTTGTGCCGTCAGCGTCATCTTGGCCAAGGACAATATCGGGTTCTTGGAATGGTGTTTCGGGGAATTTGTTCCAAATAAATACCCTATTGCGGCCTGTATCGGAGACAAAGAGTTGATTTTCGCGGAGAAAAACACCTCTTGGTGCTAAAAAGGGCATACTTTCTGGGCCTTTAAAAATAAGTAGCGGCAAGGTGTTTGTACCCATTTGACCGCCGATATTTGCAGGTACGCCTCCTTTTTTTAGGGTAATATTTAAAATAGTATTTTCCATTTTCAACAGATTCTAGGTAATTGTTCGCCAACTGGCATATTTACTACCCGTTTGCCCCCAATTGTGCTGTGCATGATCACTTGTCGCGGGTGGGCTTCTACTACTTCGCCGATGATTGCGGCGTGTGCACCATTCTCATCTGCTTGAAGTATTTCCAAGAAGGCATCTGCTGCATCGGGCGCTACGACGGCGATAAAAATACCTTCATTTGCCACATACAGCGGATCAAGCCCCAATAATTCGCAAGCACCGTGTACGTCTTCGAGTACCGGAATGGCTTTTTGATGCAATTCAATGCCCAGTTTGGTATCGCGCGCCAATTCGTTGAGTACAGTAGCAACGCCGCCGCGTGTGGGATCGCTCATCAGGTGTATTTTTTCTCCAAAAACATCGAGCAGTTGCAGTACCGTATGGTTGAGATTGGTGGTATCGCTTACAATATCGGTCTCAAATTCCAGCCCTTGTCGTACGCTCATAATAGCCATCCCGTGGGTAGCCACATAGCCACTGATGATGATTTTATCGCCAATATTGACCCTTGATCGCGCAATTTGCGCCTTTGGGTGTACCATACCAACACCACTGGTATTGATAAATATTTTATCTCCTTTGCCGCGTTCTACTACTTTGGTATCGCCGGTGACGATGAATACGCCCGCATTTTCAGCGGCGGTTTTAATGCCTAATAGTACATCCCAAAATTCGCGCATGGTAAGCCCTTCTTCAATAATAAAGGACAAAGAGAGGTATTGCGCTTTTGCACCGCACATGGCCAGATCGTTTACGGTACCGTTTACGGCTAGTTCGCCAATATTGCCACCGGGAAAAAAGATAGGGGAAATGACATAACTATCGGTTGAAAAGGCCATTTTTCCCGTTGTGACTGGAAAAACTGCGCCGTCGTGCCGCTCGTCCAATAGGTCGTTTTTGAGCAGGTCGAATACGCCTTTATCGAGCAGTTTATTGGTTAATAGTCCACCGCTGCCATGTCCCAAGGTGATGATATCAAAGTCTAAGGTTGGCATTGGGCATTGGAGTTGCATTTTTAGTTTCATATATCTTCTTTTTTCAAACGAACAAAAAGGACAAAAAGCATCATCGTGAGGACACCTAAGAGCATAGCACCCAAGGCAAATACAATATTATAAGGTTTCGGGGCGGTAATGGCAATTCGGATAAGTATGGTAAGTATGATAAAACACGCATTTCTGAAAATCACTTCATACGTGCCCGAATAGATCAACGATACAATCAGTAACAGCACATCCACGAAAATCATAATGTTGAAAAAGTCCTGGTAAAATACGTGGTTGGGATCATGGGATTCAACGCCAGTTTGTAGTGCGTGGAGGTTATTTACACCCCACATTACAAAACTTTGGAGTGATAACCCAATTAAAATACCACATAATATGACCGACAAAGATTTTTTTAGGTTGATAAATTGTGTTCGATCCTGACTTCCGGTGCCTGATTTAGGCTTTTTTTGTAGTATAAAGAAAAATACCAAAGTCAGGAAAAACATCACCAAAGCGCCACCAATATCCATTCCAGTTTCTTTCAAAAACTGAAAACTGTATATCTCTGTCTTGGTCAAATCATATTCCGCTAT
>JAAFHO010000049.1 GCA_013297575.1 Chitinophagales bacterium | reverse complement strand
ATCTACTCAATTATGTAGTACCTGCTTATTACGTACTTACCACCGCAGAGGCGTCGTCTAATCTCAGTCGTTTTGATGGTATGCGCTATGGCTATCGTTCGCCAACGGCAGATAATTTGGAATCCGTTTACCTTCAATCGCGTTCCGAAGGGTTTAGTGATGAAGTTAAAAAGCGTATCTTACTCGGTGCTTTTGTACTCAGTAGCGGATACTACGATGCGTACTATACCAAAGCACAACAAGTACGACGATTACTCCGCGACCGCGCTGAGGCCATTCTTGCATCATACGATGTTATTTTATTGCCCGTTGCGCCCGGTGTGGCATGGCGTTTTGGTGAAAAATCTGCGGATCCAACAGCGATGTACCTTTCCGATATTTACACTGTTTCGGCCAATTTATGTGGTATTCCGGCGGTAGCATTCCCCATTGGCCAACATGCTGAAAATAAAATGCCCATTGGTATCCAACTCATGGGACGTATGTATGAAGATGGAGAATTGTTGGCTATTGCAAAAGAAATTAGTTGATTTTTATACACTCCAAATCCAAAAATAGCAAAAAATGCGCTTTAAACTAACGATAGAATACGATGGTAGCCGCTATGCTGGCTGGCAATTACAGAGCAAAGACCGCTCGGTACAAGGCGAACTTATAGATGCAGCCACCAAGGTTTTTGGGATGCGGCCAACAGAATTGTACGGCTCCGGTCGTACCGATGCAGGTGTCCACGCTCACGGTCAAGTGGCGCATTTGGAGGTGCAAAATGACCTTCGTTTGACTACAGAACAAGTAAAAATACGCCTCAACGACGAACTTTCCCATGATATTAATATCTTGTTGGTAGAAAAAGCAAGCCCCAAATTCCATGCACGATTTGATGCACAAGAGCGTATTTATGTCTATCATATTTCAAAACGCCGCGATGCTTTTGCCAAAAAATACGTCTGGTGGGTACGCGACAAACTGGATATAAGAGCCATGCGTGCGGCGGCGGCGGTACTCACAGGATTCCATGATTTTAAATCTTTTGGGGCAGCCTCTTCAGAGCCGGATCAATCAACGCTTGTAGAACTCAAACGTTTGGAAATTACCGAAGATCAAGACCGGATTTATATTACTGTCGCAGGATCTCATTTTTTGTGGAAAATGGTACGCCGTATCGTTGGCGTTTTGGTAGAAACTGGAAGAGGCCGTTTTACGTCTGATGACGTAGAGCGTTTTTTGAACCAACAATCCCAAGAGCCCGCTCGATTAACTGCTCCGCCATCTGGCCTGTTTTTAGAGCAAGTTATCTATTAATTACAGATTGCCCAACCCCAAACCTAAGGGATGATTAAAAAACAACTTGTCGCTTTTGAGTAGGTTGTTTTTTCCTTCCTAAATTAAAATATTATATATTATGAAAACGCCGATTCTAGCCACACTACAACAGTTATTTCGCCTTGCAATGCGTGCACAAGAAAGCGGTCATTCCATTGATCAAATGCTTGAGCATAAGGAACAAAGCCGCTCTTCAAGACGACAATTCCTAAAATATAGTGCTCAAACTGCCGCTATATTAGGTACAACGGGTATGAGTTGGCGGACGGCACTACAAACAGATAAAAAGATAGCCATCGTAGGTGCTGGTATAGGCGGGTTGAGTGCCGGCTGGCATTTGAAAGAAAAGGGGGTTTCTGCTACAATTTTTGAAGCCGACAAACGTGCAGGGGGGCGGATGAAAACCCATCATACTTTTGGTAATAATACCCTTTCTACGGAGTTGGGGGCCGAATTTATTGATACCAACCATGAAGACATGCTTTTTTGGGTGGAAAAACTAGGTTTAAAAGATCAACTTATTGATGTATCGCTTGATACCTTTGGCCAAAAAGAAACGGTGTTTATCAAAGGCCGACATTATTCAGAAAAAGAAATAATCACAGATTTGACGGCTGCCTACCCCGGTATTTTGAAAAATCGCAAAAAACTAGATACACGACGGGGCAAAAAAATAGATCAATGGTCGATGGCAGAATATATCGACAAAATGCCGATTAGTGACTGGGTGAAACAATTGCTTGATATAACTTATACCGCCGAAAATGGGCTTGATATAAGCGAACAATCTGCTGCTAATTTATTAAGCCTTTTGGAAATAAAAAAAGACGAATATCGACCTTACGGCGAGAGCGACGAGCGGTTCAAATTACGCGGCGGTAATGATCAAATACCACAAGCATTGGCACGTATGCTTACCGATCAAATTCGATACGAACATCGATTATTGTCTTTGCGCGAAAATGCAAACCACACAATTACCCTTACTTTTTCGGAAAATGGCACTACCCGCGAGGAAAATTTCGATGCGGTGATAATGACCATTCCATTTACCATACTCCGCGATTTGGATATTAAAATGGATCTTCCGCCGCGAAAAAAAGAAGTAATTGAGTCTCTTGGCTACGGCACCAATGCAAAATATGTTTTCGAAGTAGCGCAACGTTTTTGGCGAAGCAACGGCTATCAAGGATATCTGTTCAACGAGGTGATCCAAAATGGATGGGACAGCAGCCACATGCAAAATAATAACCAAGGCACAGGGACTTATACTTGTTTCATGGGTGGAACGGCAGGCCGAAACATGGAAAAATCTGAACAAAATAAGTATGTTGATGCCGTTGCTTTGGCTTTTCCTACATCTGAAATTAAATTAACAGGTACTTCCGAAATGGCGGTTTGGGTCAATAATCCGTACGTTAAAGCCAGTTATTCTTGTATGAAACCTGGGCAAAATACCCGTTTTCACGGTGCTGCATTCGAACCTGTGCGCAGGTTGTATTTTGCTGGCGAGCATTGCAGTACCGATTATTGGGGATTTATGAATGGCGCGGCGGAGACTGGCCGGCGAGCGGCACAACGCATCATGGATGATTTTTGAGGTGAAGTACGGGGATCAAAATCCTTGTTTGTAGTATCTTTTACCCAAAAGGGTTTGATGAGGGCGCTCATTGTACTAAAAGACGGCTATAAATGGTTCTATTATAAAACACCTATCTTTGCTAATAATAAAAAACAAACGCAATATGCTATATAGATTATTTGGAAAAAGCGGCCTACGGGTTTCAGAAGTAGCCTTAGGAACAATGACTTTTGGCCCGGAATGGGGCTGGGGTGCAGAAAAAGATGAAAGTAAAAAAATATTTGATGCCTATGCCAATATGGGGGGTAATTTTATTGATACCGCTAATCGTTATACCGAAGGTACGAGCGAAAGATATGTAGGCGAATTTATTCATAGCGATCGGGATCATTTTGTATTGGCTACGAAGTATAGTCTCTTTGACAAAAAAGACGATCCTAATTATTCTGGCAACCACCGCAAGAATATGATGAGATCGGTGGAAGAAAGCCTTAAACGATTGAATACCTCCTTTATTGACATTTTATGGTTGCATGCTTGGGATTTTTTTACCCCAGTTGACGAAATATTAAGGGGTTTGGATGATTTGGTTCGCTCCGGGAAAGTACATTATATCGGTATTTCAGATACACCAGCTTGGATTGTTTCGCGCGCCAATACCATGGCAGAACTCAAAGGTTGGACAAGTTTTACGGGTTTGCAGGTCGAATACAGCCTAATACAACGAACGCCAGAACGGGATCTTATTCCAATGGCCAAGGAAATGGGGCTTGCCGTAACTCCTTGGGCTCCGCTGGCTGGGGGCGTGTTAACGGGTAAGTATTTGAAGGGGGAAACGGGGAGAATTGCAGAAAACAGCGCACGGAGAAATGAAAAAAATATGCTCATTGCTCAGAAGGTAGTGGGTATAGCGGAGCAACTGGAAATAAGCCCGGCTGCGGTAGCTACGCGCTGGACAATGCAACAGTCATTTACTTCGATACCTATTATTGGTGCTAGAAAAGAAGCGCAGATGCTGGATAGTTTACATTGTGTCAATATAGTTTTGCCGCAAGATATTGTGGAGGAACTAAACGCCGTGTCGGCCATAGAAATGGGCTTCCCACATGATTTTTTAGCCAGCGAAGCGGTAAAAACAGTGGTTACAGGTGGTACATTTGATGCTATTGTGCGGTAGTCGTGGCAGATCTGAGTCTTCTATCAGGGTTGCACCCTTGGTTGGATATGTCGCCCTTTCAGGGCTTTTTCGAGACTCACATGAGGTATAATACAATATAATCACTCCATTCAAAAAGAAGAGGCTCGTCGGAAAAACTGACGAGCCTCTTCACACATACACACAAATATTTGCGTATATAATATACTATAAAGCCCTGTAAGGGCGACACATCTAACCAAGGGTGCAACCCTTGGAGCACACTAGCGCACTAGAGATCTACCGCTTTACCACCACACGTTGGGTATCAACACCAGCGTCTGTGGTCAATTGTACCAAATAATTACCTGAGGTACGCGCATCCATAGGAATCATTACTTCATGGTAGCCGGCATCGCCAGATACTTGTTGCGTGCGAACAATACGACCAAAGCCATCGGTAATAATCACTCGTGCTGTTGTATTGGCGGGTAAATTATAACGCAAAAGCACTTCATCGCCAGTGGTTGGATCAGGAGAAACAGGTAACATTTGTACCAATTTCTTTTTGTTGGGGGCAAGAGTGAATTTGAGTTCCGCATCGTGCTTCCGCATATCATTCGTATATACTTCTGTAGGGATACGGGCAGCATTCATAGCAATTTGTTCTGATAATGTACCTGCTTGTTGTGCTTGGAACACAACTGTTATGGCACCTTGGCCTTTGAACATAGACGCGCCATCGGGATAAAATGCGACCACATTTTGCCAACCGGCAGTAATTTGGTGCGCGCCATCGAAACGAGCGATTTGCACATTTTCAAGACCTGCTTGTTGCACGTCTATTGCCGTTAATACCGACGGATTATAGTCAAGCGTGAATTGGAACCCAGCTAGACCAGTTGCTTCGGGAGCATTGATCGTCATTGTTACAGTTTCACCAGCTTCAAAATGCACATCAGCAGCGGAAAAAACGGCTTTACGTTTAGGTGCAGAACGTTCTTGCAAATCATCATTGTCAACCAATTGTGATGCTGAATGATCCAAATCACCCGTTTTTACACCTATAAAATGGAGTGGAGTGGGGCTACCTGCGGCAGCACAGACCATTTGTGGATCATTGAGGGTAATTTCGTCCACAGGCACAACACTATTTGCTGGAATAAATTGCCAATTGGGTACGCCCGGCCAATTTACTGCGCCACCAATAGCAACCTGAGTAATAGCAAAACCATCTTCGGGAGTGATCCAACCATCGCCATTTACATCTGCAGCCACAAATTGCCAAGGTTGGTCGAATTGCGTTACTCCATACTCATGTAAACCCGCCAACAAAGCATCCCAAGTGGTAATATCCTGTGGATTTAGTGTTTGATCGCTGCTGGACGCTTGCAGCAAATAACAGCCAGCATATACAGGTAACGGACCAAATGCGCCATTATCGCCACTTGTTCCGCTAGCAGCCATTGTTTGGTTACTTTTCAATGCGGTAACTTGTATGCCGGGCATCGCTTGCCCACCCGGTTTCAACACCGTTCCGCTAATAGAAGCGGTGGGTGCGCAAGAGTTAGAATTATCCTGTATGATAACATAAGAAGTGCAATAATCGGCATTTCCATTGGCATCTAATGCCCATATTTCAACGGGCTGCGTACCCAATTCGCTACAATCAAAAGTAACAGATGTATTACCTGTAGGGAACCCTAGACCAGTGCCAGCCTTTCGGATTGCAGTTTTAATATTTGCAGTTGGAGTACAATTATCTAAGGTATATTGGAGAAAATCTGAAGTCCAAAGCGTGATCATTCCAGATTGCATAATATTAATACTAAGGCCATTTTTGCAGACAACAGTAGGTTTTTTGCAATCTTTTACTTCAAAACTATATTTGCAAACAGATTCATTCCCGCATTTATCATTGGCAACCCACTCAATTTTATGTAAGCCATAAGGCAATTGGTAGTTGGTCGGAAATACAATTTTTCCAAGTACTTTATTGCCCGCGATTGTTTTTTCAACGGGCCAGGCACCAGGGCCATTTGTATAAACGTAGGTTTCCATACTGCCATTGGCATCAAGATCTAGAAACAGCCTGTAAGTGAGGGTAATATCGGTACCAGAGCATACATCCGATACTTCTGTTTGCAGATCTACGGGGCCTTCGCATGTTGCACCATAAAGTGTTGTATTATTATTGGTATAATCGCAAAAAGTAACGGGGCTGGCTGGGCAAGTAGTAAAAACAGGTGGCTCTGCGTCTCGTACTGTAATCATTTGTGTATATTCCAAGTAACCATGGTTGGCAGCATTACCTATGGCGGTAATACCTGTCGTGGTAGTCGTAGGATTTTCGAGTACAAGTGGCTGCATATTTGCATTGTAATCGCACCAATAGATCAGTCGCCAGCGGCGCAAGATTTTGTAGCAACTACCGGATTCATTGGAATTAAAAACCAAATCATAACGAGAAACACCTACATTAGTGCTACAACTATATTGTGTAATTACCGGCGACTCTACAGGAACACTGGCATTACATCCAATATAGTTCTTGTCGTCTGGAAATTTTACAGTATAATAATTAGTTTGAGAAAATAGGGGTTGAGCAAGCCAGAAAAGGCAGCATAAAAGTAAAAGATTACGCATAAAAATTGTCTGTTAAATAGTGATTTGTCATTTTTGAAAAAAAAGTCCACAAATATAAGCATAAAACAAATAATGAAAACATTAATATTCGTCGAATCCTTTTCAATAGGTATTTAACACTACTTTTGAGCCTTTATAAAACAAATACAATGGCAAAAGCACGTACTATATTTTTCTGCTCTAACTGTGGCGCATCTGCTCCAAAATGGATCGGAAAATGCCCTCATTGCAATGAGTGGAATACTTATCAGGAAGAAATTATCCAAAAAGAAACCACCGCGGAAGAGAAAAGGCGTTCCTGGGCGGGTGGAGGCAGGGCCGAATCTCCTCGTGCTACACACATAAGCGTCATTACGACGGGTAATACCCAACGCTTACCCGCTCCTGACGGAGAACTGAATCGAGTACTTGGTGGCGGTATTGTACCGGGCTCTTTGGTACTTATTGGCGGGCAACCGGGTATCGGAAAAAGTACACTTATGCTACAAATAGCACTACAAATAAAAGCAAAAGTGCTTTATGTAAGCGGTGAAGAAAGTGAAGAACAGATCAAAATGCGTGCAGATCGGCTCTCACCGGCCCAATCGGATTGTTATATCCTTACGGAGACCAACACAACAAAAATACTAGCCCAAGCACAAGAACTCCAGCCGCAACTGATGATTGTGGATTCTATACAGACCATGAGTACACCCCATTTGGATAGTGCGCCAGGTGGTATTGCACAGGTTCGTGAATGTGCAGCAGAATTGTTGCGTTTTGCCAAAGAAACCAACGTACCCATCTTTCTCATTGGACATATCAATAAAGAGGGCGATATTGCTGGACCCAAACTATTGGAGCATATTGTAGATTGTGTGCTACAATTCGAAGGCGATAGGCACAATACTTATCGCATTTTGCGTACGCTAAAAAACCGTTTTGGCAGCACCGATGAAATGGGTATTTACGAAATGCAAAGTACAGGTCTGCGCGAAGTAACCAATCCTTCAGAACTGCTCCTGAGCCAAAAAGATGAAGACCTGAGCGGGTGTTCCATTGCTGCCACCATGGAAGGTATGCGCCCAATGCTGATTGAGACTCAGGCACTGGTATCCAAAGCCGTTTTTGGTACACCGCAGCGTTCCGCAACCGGTTTCGATATGCGTAGATTATCGATGCTGTTGGCTGTTTTAGAAAAAAGATGCGGCTATTTTTTTAGTATTAACGACGTATTTCTCAATATTGCAGGAGGAATACGCGTAGAAGATCCAGCAATTGACCTTTCTATTGTGGCATCTCTTATTTCGTCGTTGGTGGATGTGAGTATTCCTTCCAATATTTGTTTTGCGGGCGAAGTGGGGCTTTCAGGCGAAATCCGAGCGGTGAGCCGTATTGAACAACGTATCGCTGAAGCAGACCGCCTTGGATTCAAAGCCATTTATGTCTCTAAGTACAACCAAAAAAGTTTGGATAACAAAAAATTTGGAATTCGGGTACAAACAATTGGGAAAGTAGAAGAGCTTAAACAGGCGTTGTTTCAATAAAAATTCACATAAAACAGCGTAAAAATATGCACTCAATTTCTAAATTCGCCCTCTTCGCGCTCCTTTTTATCCAATGCGCACGACCATGCCCTAAAGATATTGAAATTGGGGTAATTATGATAGGCAATACAACAAAGGCCTTTTTACCAGTAGCGCAAGAAACTAAAGCCATGACCTTTAAAAATAGTGATGGCGCTCAACTTGTTTTTCAAAGTACTTTTTTTAATGGTGAGCATACCTATAATTTACCAGTAGAAACTTTGTGTGAGCGCGGTGACTACTTGGATAAAACAAGCCAAACTGTCTTTTTTGTAGTCCAAAGTAAACGATGGGAATATGAAACATCAGATAAAAATTATACACTTTCTGTGGATCTTGATTTGGATCAAATTGGACAATATGGTAATCGGAAAGATACCGTATTTTACGAAAAATTAGCCGTTTGGGGGCAAAAAATAAACAATCCTACCCGCGTAGGCCGTATTGCTATACTCAGCGACGAACGTGGCAATTCTGCTAAGATTACCGATGTACAACGACAAAATGCCAACCTTTACCAAATTATTGCGGATACTACGCTCAATGGGAGACAAATCAAAAATGCTTATGTTCCTGTAAATGATGGCTCGCAATCCCTATTTATTTTTTATACCAAAGCCAATGGTATTGAGGCATTTACTACTGATACCGAAGTATGGACAAGGCAATAGTCGTTTTTGCGCACTCGTCGGTTGTTCCCTGCCTTTCATCCATAATTACTTCATCTTCATCGTATTAAAGCAACGGCACTGAAACATAAGTGTCTGTAAGTCAGTCTTATCGCTCGATAACCAGTTCATCGACAGTTGTATCCATTTGGTAGATTATTTATGGGCATTGGCAGGTTCTTTGTTTTGCATAGTACTGTATGGCCTTAGTTTTGCGTTCTACTTTTAAGACAATATATATAATTAAGTTATGAAACAATTATTATTCGCTTTTTTATTTTTGTGTATTGCTGCGTCTGCACAAGCACAATCAATATCTGGTAAAGCACTTCAGTTCGATGGAAAGCCAGCAGATTTTGCCACAGTTACTTTACATAAGGCTGTGGATTCAACAGTAGTTACAGGAGCTATTACGGGAGAAGACGGATCGTACGAGATCAAAAACGTAGCAGAAGGCTCTTATTTTATTCAATTAAACCTTATTGGAGCAGGCGTTGCCAATTCGGCTGTTTTTGAAATGAGCAAATCTGATAAAAAATTGGAACCAATTCAGTTTGCCGAACTGAGTAAAGAACTCCAACAGGTTACCATTGTGGCCCGCCGGAAAACCATCGAAGTAAAAGCCGACAAAACAGTACTCAACGTAGATGGCACCGTCAATTCTACGGGTTTGAGTGCTCTAGAACTTTTGCGCAAAGCACCAGGTGTAACCGTTGATAACAACGAAAACGTGAGTGTAAAAGGCAAAAACAATGTAAAAGTAATGATCGATGGCCGTGATGTGCCTTTGGATGGCAAAGACCTAGCTGCGTTACTCAAGGGCACACAAGCCGCCGATATTGACAATATTGAAATCATTTCTAACCCTTCTGCCAAATATGATGCTTCTGGCAACGCAGGCATTATCAATATCCGCTTAAAAAAAGATAAGGCACTTGGCACTAATGGTAATATAGGTCTGGATGCCATTTATGGTGAAACATTTAAAGGTGGAAGTAGCCTTAGTTTGAACCACCGCACCAAAAAATTCAACACCTTTGGTTCATATAATAATAGTTACGGACGTTGGCATAATGAGCAAAATTTCATACGTGAGCAAAATGATTCGTATTTTGACCAAAAGGCTAAGTCATACAATAATAACCGTTGGAATTCCATAAGAACAGGTACGGATTATTTTATCAATTCTAAACATACGGTTGGTATTTTGGTCAATGGCAATTACGATAATGGTGATTGGAACAATAATAGTTTGACAAATATTGGGCCTTTGGCCAATAAAGACCAAGTTACTTCTGTCTTGGAAGCGACGAATACAGTTCCCGGAACAAGAAAAGACCTTAATCTAAATGCTAACTATCGTTTTGCCGATACTTCTGGTCACAGTTTGAATATTGATGTCGATCGTGGGTTTTATCGTATTATCGGCAATAGTTATCAACCCAATTTTTACCGCTCTCCAACAGAATCGTTTCCTGCATATAGTCGTATTTTTAGGAACGAAACGCCGTCTAATATCGATATTACAACAGCGAAAATTGACTATGAGCAAAACCTTTGGAAAGGCACTTTTGGCACGGGTGCCAAGATATCAAATGTAGCAACAGATAATACTTTTGATTTTTTCAATGTGATAGAAAGCAATGATATATTGGATACTACGGTGAGTAACCAATTTATTTACAAAGAGCGAACCATAGCAGCATATGTGAACTATAACCGGAAATTTGGTAAAAAACTCAATATTCAAACGGGGCTTCGCTTGGAAAACACCAACTATATGGGTGATTTAATCTCCTTGAATGCTCAGAACGGTAAACAAGTTAAAAAGGATTATACCGAATTGTTTCCAAGCGCAGCAGTCACTTATACCTTCACCGAGAAAATAGGGTTGAATGCTACGTTTAGCCGTCGTATTGATCGACCAAGTTATCAGGATCTGAACCCTTTTGAGTTTAAATTGGATGAATTGACTTTCCAACGCGGTAACGAACGCCTGCGCCCGCAGTTCACCAATTCCTTTGAGATAGCCCCCACTTACAATGGTTACCCCATCGTTTCTTTGGGTTATAGCAAAACACTAGATGTATTTACGCAAGTACTCGCTAAAGATGCAAAAAATCCAAATGCCACTTTTATTACCAACGAGAACATCGCCAATCAGGAAAACTATACAGCCACGTTGAATATCCCAACACCATTTGCCAAATGGTACGATGGCTTTATCAGCATAACAGGGGTACACAGTAAGTTTAAAGCGCAGTTTGACAACCTAGGTTTTGGTATTGACGAAATTGCCTATAGTTTCGCTAGTCTGTACGCAGAGCAAAATATT
Source organism: Chitinophagales bacterium (assembly GCA_013297575.1). Classification (GTDB taxonomy): domain Bacteria; phylum Bacteroidota; class Bacteroidia; order Chitinophagales; family Saprospiraceae; genus M3007. The sequence goes on along the minus strand of JAAFHO010000049.1, from coordinate 5,079 downwards.
AAACTCCCCAAAGGCTGGACATTTCAATTATCTGGATGGTATAATACTGCCGGCTATTGGGGAACTTTGAGAAGTCGTCAACAAGGCGTAATGGATGCTGGTATTAAAAAATCACTTTGGGACGGCAAAGGCTCTTTGCGTATTCGTTTTGGCGATTTGCTAAATACTGCAGGTTGGGGAGGTACAAATATATTCACCCCCGGCCTCAAGATGTATGCCAATGGAACGTGGGAAGCGCGAACCGTTACCGTTAGTTGTACCTACCGTTTTGGCTCTAATGATGTAAAAGCATCACGCCAGCGCAAAACGGGCTTGGAAGATGAGAAAAATCGCGTAAAATCGGGAAGAAACTAACTTCGGCTACGCTCAGTTACCGACTTCGGCTGCGCTCAGTTACCGACTTCGGCTACGCAGTCTGGTGGCTGAGCGAAGCCGAAGCCACCGGAGCGAAGCCGAAACCGGTGGCTGAGCGAAGCCGAAGCCAAGAATAATGAATTTTTGAGAAGAACGAAGGATTTACCAATGGGCCCTGTCTGCCGTAAGGTGGTACAGGGCTTCTTTTTTAGCCATACGGCGATTCAATTTAAAATTTTCGGCTACACCAACCGCTTTACGGTTGCACCCATACCAAGTCGCCACCCATCGTCCAAGCCATTTAGGAGTAATATTCCCGGTCTTTTGCCTGGTTGGAGGCTGCCCAAAGAGTCATCGAAGCCCAGTGCTTCAGCGCCATTTAGTGTGGCCCAGCGGAGTAGATTGCTAAATGGCACGTAACTTTGCAGGCGAGCAATCGTTTTCATTTCTTCCAATACAGATAATTGCCAGTTGGATGTGAGGCTATCCGTACCAATAGTCATGCGCGCATTGGTATCCATAAAAGCAGAATAATCGGGCAGGCGATTCTCTATATAAAGATTAGCATTAGGACAGGTTGCCCAATAGACTTTTTGCGACCAATCATTTGCTGCTTGTATTTCCGCTCTTGTGGTTAGCGTATTATGGACAAATAAGTTACGATTATAAGGATTTAGATGCGCTAAAGCATAATAAATGGAGGTTTGGCCGGATGCTTTGAATTGCTCTAGGGAAATACCAAATTTACCATAAAAGTCGAGGAAGGCTCCCTTTTTTTCTTTAAATAATTGGTTTTCAGGCGGTGTTTCTTGGTTGTGAATACTTACAGTAATACCACCAGAAGGATTAAATGAGTTAATAGCCTTAAACAAAGATTCGCTGACCGAGTATGGCGCGTGTGGCACTATTGCGCGAGCACTATCGCGGGCGAGATCTAATTGGTTAAAAACAGCAATACCGGCCTCTATCGTTTTTTGTGCGTTTTCTTCTTGTAAAAAATCAAAAACCTCCAAAAATGTATAGTAACGCATTCGACCATGTGCTTTTGTGGCAAAAGTATCAGGTGTATTAGAAATATCCCCAAGCGCCACAATACCGCCCTCAAGCATTTCTTCTTCTGCTTGTCGAATGGCAGATTGAATTACATCTTGTATCGCATCGCGCTGGGTTACAACGCCTGTAATAAAAGGAATAAGCCCTGTTCCTGTATCTACCTTACCCTTCATGTGCGATAGTTCAAGGTGGCAGTGCGTATTGATAAAACCGGGCGTAAGCACGCCACGGTGTATCTCCAAAGTGGCTACATCGTGGTGTTCGCGCTGTTCAACGGCTAATATTTTACCAGCATCGTCGCAAATAACGACACCATTAGGTATGGGTTCTGAAATAACTGGACAAACCCAGTCGGCGGTAATTTTTCTCATTTCCGCAAAGGTATAAAAAACATAAGTCATCCTGCATATACAGAATGACTCATGTTGTTGCCTTGTTGGCTAAAAAGATGTTTTAAGTATTAAACTGTAACACAAAACACCTTACTACATTTGTTAATTAAGCAGCATGTGCTTCGATGAACTCAATAGCCTTACCAACAGTAGTGATTTTTTCTGCCTGTTCGTCAGGAATTGTTACATCAAATGCTTTTTCGAATTCCATAATCAATTCAACCGTATCAAGAGAGTCAGCACCAAGGTCTTTAATGAACTCGGCCTCAGCGACAACTTCGGATTCTTCTACGCCTAATTTTTCAATGATAATCGCTTTTATGCGTTGTACTAAAGTAGTATCTTCTGCCATGTTTTTTTTCTAAAAAAGTTAATTAATGATGTTGAAAAAATGAATTTTTCGGCTGCAAAGGAACGATGTTTTTCGCGGTAAAAAAATCTTTCGGCTATTTTTTTGTTGAAATCTTGTATCATGCCTTAGCGAAATTGCGCTATTTTAATGTCTTATGCCTTGGTTCACACTATGTTATATACAAATTAACGATTTTCTGATCCCCCTTGAAATTGGGCGTTAGGCAATAAAAAAGATAGTTTTTATATAATTAATGAGGCATCGCAATATATTTTCAATGGGATGCTGTACTTTTGTTGCTTCAATCTAATTGTAAAATTTACACTAAAAGAAGTTATATTATGGCAAGTGCTGATACAGAAGCGAAGAACACCCAAACACCAGCTAATTTGCGCAAAGCAGGTTGGCAGAACACAAAGATAGTGGCCACTGTAGGCCCGGCTTGTAATTCTTATGATCAACTCAAAGCATTAACTATTGCTGGGGTTGATGTTTTCCGACTTAATTTTAGTCATGGATCACACGAAGATCACCAAAAAGTAATTGACCATATTTGTGCACTTAACGAAGAACTCAATACACACGTGGCTATTCTTGCAGATTTGCAAGGACCTAAATTGCGTGTGGGTAAAATAAAGGATAATGCCTTACCGCTTAAAAATGGCGATATTATTACGCTTGTCAATGAAGAGGTACTCGGTACTATGGAAAAAATCTACATGAGTTACGAGCGTTTTGCTGAAGATTGTAATGTAGGTGAACGTATTCTAATGGACGATGGCAAACTGGTATTTGAAGTGGCAGAGACCAATAAAGTAGATACCGTTAAACTCCGATGCCTACACGATGGCGTATTGAGTAGTAATAAAGGTGTTAACCTGCCCGATACCAATGTACAATTGCCTGCATTGACAGAAAAAGATATCGAGGATCTTAATTATATCCTAACACAACCAGTCAATTGGATTGCTTTGTCGTTTGTGCGCAAAGAGCGTGATATTCTCGATCTAATCGAACGTGTTAATGCGGTTGGTCACCCTGCGAAGGTCATCTCAAAAATTGAAAAACCTGAAGCCGTAAAAAATCTACGCGAAATTATTAAGGCTAGCAATGGTATTATGGTGGCACGTGGTGACCTCGGAGTGGAAATGCCGATCGAACAATTGCCGATTACACAAAAGCAAATTGTACAATTGTGTATGCAATTTGGTCGCCCAGTTATTGTGGCAACCCAAATGATGGACTCCATGATCAAAAATCCATCACCTACCCGTGCCGAAATCACTGACGTTGCCAATGCTGTTTTTGATGGCGCTGATGCCGTAATGCTTTCTGGTGAAACATCAGTTGGTGACCATCCTATATTGGTGGTTGAAGCAATGACTCGGATTATTCGCGAAGCAGAAAAGCATTATTGGCCAAATATCCAAAACAAACGCCCCACAGCAATTGAAAAATCCAAAACATTCCAGTCCGACGTGGTTTGTTTCAATGCTTGTCGCGTTGCAGAAGAATTGGGGGCAAAAGGTATCGTTGGTATGACTACTTCGGGTTATACCGCATTTAAAGTGAGTAGCTTCCGGCCAAATGCGCATATCTACATTTTTAGCGACCAAGTGAGCATGCTCAATACCTTGAACTTGGTATGGGGTGTTTCTTGTTTTCATTACGACAAATTTAAAACAACCGATGAGACAATTCAAGATTCTGTTGAAATTTTGAAGGAAGCGGGCTACGTAGAAGTGGACGATATTATTATCAATACAGGATCCATGCCGATTGAGCGTAGGTACCGGACAAATATGATGAAAGTTACAGTGGTTGAATAAAAACCAAATGGTTTATACGCTTCAAGATCTCAATGCACATATAAGACAAGTAATCGCCCTCAATTTCCGCGAACCAATTTGGATCACTGCGGAAATTGCAGAGGCGAGCTTGTCCCGTGGGCATTTGTATCTTGCTTTAGTGCAAAAAAATGAATCAAAAGGCCTATTGGAGGATGATATTGTTGCTCAGGTGCAAGCTATTGTTTGGCAACGCGATCGTAGGCGCTTGGTTATTGAACATGGGCAATTGTCCGAATTGGTATTGAGCGCAGGTGTACAAGCGCGTTTACTCGTCCGTGTGGACTACCACGAGCGCTATGGGCTAAAATTACATATAGAAAATATTGATCCAGCCTTTTCAATGGGTGTTATGGCGCTCCAACGCCGACAGACCATTGATACATTGCGGAAAGATGGACTTTTACACCGGAATAACGCACTTCCTCTTCCACTCGTGTTACAGCGTATTGCTGTTATTACTTCACAAGATGCCGCTGGTTATCACGATTTTAAGGCGCATTTGGCCGAAAACTCATTTGGTTATGCCTTCCATTGCCAATATTTTTTTGCAGCAGTACAAGGTCGTAATGCTGCGCCTGAAATTTGTGCAGTACTGCATCAAATTGCGCAAATTTACCACCATTTTGATGTAGTCGTAATTATACGTGGCGGTGGTGCGCGACTAGATTTGTCCGCTTTTGATAGTCTTGAACTCGGGAAAGCAGTTGCCACTATGCCGCTGCCTGTTTTTTCCGGTATTGGACACGAAATAGACGAATCTGTTTTAGATATGGTGGCACATACTGCTTTTAAAACACCGACCGCTGTTGCAGATTTTTTAATTGAACGTACATTTAGGTTTGAGTCTCTTTTGTTAGAAATGTCCACAAATATCGCCCAAATTGGCCATAAAAATGTGCAAAACGCCTTGGAGTCACTGCATTTTGCCCAAAATATGGTGCAAAATGCGACCAACCAAGCCCTAGCAGTAGCCCATAATTATATAGCAGCATCTGCTAGGGATATTCCTGTTATAACACGACAACGCCTCAAAGAAGAGTATAGGCACTTGGATCAACTGGCAGAATTAACCACTGCA
>JAAFHO010000489.1 GCA_013297575.1 Chitinophagales bacterium | reverse complement strand
CTGGCCCTGAGCAAGCAGAAAGTATGGATTGTACCGTGATGATACTCGTCTGAGGCGTAGTAACGTTGGCCGCATTAAAACTAAGATTGCCTGTACCCGAAATAGGCAAACCAATAGCCGTATTATTATTGAACCAAGTAGGCGCAACCTTATTGGGCTGGCTTGTAAAATTGACGACGACGGGCTGACCCGAACAGACCGCTACATTGGCCACTGGCGATACCTCCGAGGACGGACGTACCGTTATGGTAAAGGTAGAAGCAGGCCCCGGACAACCTCCGGTGGCCAAAACAGTAACGGTGGTTACTTCTTGTAGCCCCGTAAATACTGGGGACGTAACACTAATATTGCCGGCACCACTATTGGGAACACCTGTGGCCGAATTGGTACTTGTCCAAGTATAATTGACACCAGTACCTGTAAAGGTCACATCAATATCGTCACCCGCACAAACGGTTATATTATCAGGCTGATCTACGATCAGTCCGGGATTAATCCTAATGGTAAAATTGCGTGGTGGGCCTTCGCATCCCGCCGCATTCACAGGCGTAACAGTAATATTGGCTATTTCCTGCATCGCCACATTAGCACTATTGAAATTGATATTACCTGTTCCAGTGCCCGCTAGCCCAATATCGGTATTATCATTGGTCCATTCATACATCGTTCCGGCAGCACCTCCAGCAAAGGATACCGACACAAATGTTCCCCCACATTGCGTTACATTATTAACGGCATTCATCGTAGGGCCGGGACTAATCACGATTGGAAAAGTTACAGGCGTACCCATACATGGTCCATCAATAGGAGTCACCGTTATATTGGCCGTAGTAGTAGCCGATACATTTGCTGCCGTGAAACTAAGATCGCCCGTACCCGAAGCACCCAACCCAATGGCTGTATTACTATTCGTCCAGTTATAGGTGACACCAGTACCCGTAAAGTTAACAGCCACGGGTTGACCTGCGCAGCCACTTTGAGGGCCTGGATTATCCATTGTAGGCCCTGGATTTACCGTTACCTCCACATCATTGGTTTCGGTACAGTTATTATCATCAGTAGTGGTGAGTACATACGTGCTGGTACCCAATGGGACGTTGGTCACGGAAGTATTTACACTATTGGGGGCAGCAATAGTCCCCGGTCCCGACCATGTAGAACTACCTACAGAGGGTGCATTAACGAGGTTGCCTGTTAAGTTAACCGTTTGACCAAAACAGGCTGGATTGGGGTTGGCGGCAGGTGCCGACATCGCATCCCAACAAGTGACTGTAATATTAGAAAAAGTAACCGATTCATTGGCTGCCCACGTATTAGTTTGCACGATAATACTGGCATTTGAAGCGTTCTGGGTACAAATTGGTGGAAACGTAACTGTCCCTGACTGCGCTAAATCGCCCGGGATACCAACTAGTCGCGAATATACGGTAACGCCATCTACTTGATATTGGACATATAAAAAATCCCAACAATTGGCACAAGCACCTGTTTCGGCATTTGCAGGATCTGGATCTGGTAAACATGGTGACGGTGAAAAAGGACATTCATCGTTAGATTCCATGTTCCCACTACCCACCCAGCCCAATGAAAAATTAAAGTTCATCGAAAAAGAAACAGACGAGCAGTTACCAATATTCGGGATATTGTAGGTATCCGTAGTGACCTCGTCTGTATTGGTGTAGGTTTTGCCCGGGTTGCTAAAAATAACAGTTTGTGCAGATAATGGCACTGAGAATGCTATCAAAACAAAGAAAAAAGCGATGCTACGACCACTAAAAGTGTTGGGCAATTTGAAAGAATGCGAAAATATCGCCATACTAAATAAATTAAGTTTGAAACGGAGATTTATGCGCGGTAAATCGAGCGATTAAAACGGAAATGGCAAGTAAGGAAGGAGAAAACAATAACTTATCACTTTTGGCTGATTCTTTTCCGCTCATACTGCCCATCTTTTTGTTTAAATAGCCCCACTATTCGCACAAAAAGATACTTGTCTGAGCGAAAAATAATCTACCCAAAAACAATAACTTATTATTTTCACCTTCCTAATCCGATAAAAACCCACAAAAGTATTGTGTTTCTTGGAGACTTGTGTGAAACTGGGATTAATTAACGATTTCAGACTAACTTGTACATTTTATACTGGGCAGAACGTATATCTGTAATATACCTGCGGTTTTGTATCAATTGCTAAATCATTTGAGTACTTGCTTAACTTTATCGTACCTTTGTAGTGATATTTAAGTATTTTGACACAATTAATTAGCATTTTGAATTTGGTCTTTTTAGGACTCGTATTTAATATTAAAGTATTACCATAAATTTTAACAATGCAACAAAACGACGACCCAACCCCAGAAGGTTTTTTTAAATTAGAAGAACTCCAAACCTTCAAAAGTCTGCAAGGCGAGCAATTGGCCGATATTAATTATTTCTTTTGGCACCATGCCAGCACGCCAGATGTGCAATTTTTGCTCTTTATGGAAATCCTTTTTGTCTCCGAGCACGCGCTTATACTTACTTCCGGCGAAGATACCGACGCACTGCGCATCATCGAGGCGATGGACTTGATCCAGCAAGCGCGCCAGCTCATGGAACGCGGCAATGGCGAACCCGCAGTGCGCCAACTTAATGCAAGTGGCTCCGCAATATGGATGCCCCTGCTCGGCCAAAAACTACAAGGAATCCACCTGTCCAAAGATCCTTCCAATCAACTCTATGTGAACGATGCCCTTTTGCTTCAATTTGAAGATCACGGTGTGGTGGTGGCACTGAATGAAAAAGGTGGAATGGGCGTGAGTCAGTCTTAAAATGCACGTGGAATTTTGGTGGAATACAGATTTAGTCGTAGATTATTTTACAACACTGCTTCCGCCCAATCATCAATCCCTCTTTTGTCGGTACTGAAATTGACACCAATACCAGTAATCACTTTGTTGGAAGCGCGATATTTACCGGCATAATCTTGTTTTTGAATTTGATCCAGCCCGTGTTGTGCGGTTTTGTTGAATTTGAATTCAAAAATATACACATCTGTCAAGGTTTGAACAACGCTATCGGCATGCCCCTGCGAGGAATGGACTTCGCTGTTCACATACACCCCCAAATATTTAAAAACCAAATGAATTAAGCCATGAAACAAGCCTTCGGTCTGTTTTATATAGGCTTCAACGGGTAAATCAGCCAAAAGAGCATTGAGGATGTTTTTGACTTTTTCTAAATCACGAGCCACAAAGGCTTTGTCCAAATCCTGTATCGCCATGCCTGTATGGACGCGCTGTGGGTTTTGTGACAGATCATCAATTAAAAACCCATACATACTTTCTCGTACTTCACGGTTGGGATAATCTAAAACCATATCGCCCGTCATTTTATCCACTTTTTTGATTGTCAAATAACCCGTTTGAAAGAGTAACGGAATAAGCGTCAGATTATCAATATCATAAGTATCTAAAATTCTATTATTTACAATCGAGTTTTCGACGTTGTAAAAAGTCAACGACCTCATTTTTTTAACCAAAAAATCGGGGCTGCCTGTACTAAACCAGTGATTGAAAAATATTTTTTTAGATAAAAAATTGAGCGTACCAAATGGATTATACACCTCGGTCGCGCCGTCCCAACTATAACCATTGTACCAAATTTTCATTTGTTTCAACAGTTCTTCTCGACTGATTTGAAGACTTTCAACGCAAAGTTGAAGGTAATCATCAAAATAAAATTCCAATTCCGCCTGTGTGTAACCCGTCAGTGCGGCATATTGAGGCGCTAGGGTAATATCATCTAAATTATTCAGGTGTGAAAACAAAGAGACTTTTGCAAATTTGGAAATACCTGTGATAAAAACAATTTCCAGCAATTCATCGGAGTTTTTCAAAACACCGTAAAACTCACGCAATATATCTCGATTAAATTTGCCGGTTTCAACGTCTTCTTTTTCTAAAAAATCTATAATCGGTTTGTCGTATTCGTCTATCAATAAAGCGACTTTTCCGTGCTTTTTCGATACCTCTTCAAGTAATTCTTTGAATTGTGATTTGACACTCTCTTTCGTCAATACTACATTATAATGCTTTGCCCATTTTACCAATTCATCCGTAATTACTGTTTCTAAGCCCAGTTTTTTATAATCCAATTCATCGAATGAAAAATGCAGCACAGGATTGTTTTTTGACCAATCCCAATTGTTTTCTATCCATAGTCCTTCAAACTGGGCTTTGTTACCTAAATATAATTCTTTGAGCGTGGAAATCAATAACGACTTGCCAAAACGACGGGGGCGGGAGAAAAAGTAGTATTTACCAGTTGTCGCTAATTGATGCACCAACCGTGTTTTATCAACATAGACACAGTTTTTTGCCCGGATTCCTGGCAAGGTTTGTATGCCAATTGGTAAGTTTTTCATACCGCAAAGATAAGGAAAGTTAGTATTAAATGTCTCAAAGTTATTATTTTTTTGATACTAAATAATCGGTACGTTTTTTCAAAGCATTTCTTTTATTTTACTGTTCCCCCACCTTTTATTATTGCGATTATTGGGTCAACATAAAAAGGGGTAAAATCCTTGCCATTTATCGTTCAACGGCAATAGCAACTAAATATTAGTTGGGTTGTTCCGGCGTACAATAACCATAAATCGAAACAATCCAAGCAATGTTAGCTA
>JAAFHO010000487.1 GCA_013297575.1 Chitinophagales bacterium | reverse complement strand
CACAGTCATACCTGTCTGCGCAGCACGTTCTACCGCTCGCAATATATTAGGAGAATTGCCCGAAGTACTGATCGCCACCAATACATCGCCTTTTCTGCCAGCGGCTTCAACCATTCGGGCATACACCTCATCGTACCCATAATCATTCGCTACGGCAGTGAGGTAAGAACTATTTACATGCAATGCCTCGGCATACAGCGGAGCGCGGTTTTTATAAAAACGCCCCGATAATTCCGCTGCGATATGTTGTGCATCGCCGGCACTCCCTCCGTTGCCACAAAAGAGGACTTTGCCTCCGTTTTGATAGGTTGCTACAAGGAGATCGACCCATTGCTGGATACGCAACAATAACGCCTCATCTTGTAGCAACGCTTGTTTAACGGCAATACTTTCTTCAATTCTGGTACGGATCATATTATTTAAAAAGCACTTAAAGAACAGTGCAAAGCACTATTTCACTACATTAAACTCCATTTTTTTTACCTTTTCCGAACTAGAGCCAATAAACAATGTCATTTGCCCCGGATCGCATTTGAATTTCAAATCTTGGTTCCAGTACGAGCGGTCTTCCGGTGAAATATTAAATTGTAGTGGTTTACTATCTCCTGGTTCCAAATGCACCCTTAAAAAAGATTTAAGTTCTTTTACTGGCCGCGCAATATCAGCAGAGAGATCGCGGATATAACATTGAACGATTTCGTCCACAGCCATTTTGCCATTATTGGTCACCGTAATATTAGCCACAAAAGTTTCGTCATTGCCAATCGTGCTTCTTTCCGCACGGATTTCGGAATAGTCCACAGGTGAATAACTCAATCCAAAACCAAAGGGATAGGCAGGTGTTGTCTCGGAATCGAGATAACCACTCGTCCAAAGTGTACCAAATTTTGTTTGTGGGCGACCTGTGCTTAAGTGGTTATAATAGAGCGGTACTTGACCCAAATTGCGCGGGAACGTAATGGGTAATCGGCCTGTAAAATTCGTTTTGCCCGTCAATAGATCCGCCAAACCATTACCCGTTTCAAACCCAGGTTGCCAAGCCACTACAATGGCGTCGATGTTTTCTGAAGCCCAATTAAATACCAATGGACGGCTATTGAACAGTACCATTACGACAGGCACATTACGCGTTTTGAGCGTTTTGAGCATTTCTTCTTGGTTGCCCGGCAAATGAATATCAGCCACAGAACGGCTTTCGCCGCAATTCATACCTTGTTCGCCTACACACGCAATAATGAGATCGACACCCGCGCTGGCTTCATAAGCGTCTTTTTGGGCAAACACATCGTATGTGCCGTTTTTACCCAATTGTGCCACTTTTACCTCATACCCCATGGCTTCAAGGGCTGGTTTTAGTCCTTGTGCAGGCGTTACGACCTTAGTAGAATCGTAGTCGCGCATACCCAATCCAAGCGTCCAAAAACTCATATAGTCTTTATTACCCCTACTATCAGCATAAGGCCCTACAATTAATATTTTTTTCTTTGTGGTAGTAGGCTTAATCGGCAAAACATCATTATTGTTTTTGAGCAGCACCATTGATTCGGCGACGGCAGTACGTGCCAAAGTCCGGTATTCTTTTTTCTCGATATTGGTTTTATGGCGTTCTTTGTTAAGATATTTGTAAGGATCGTCAAAAAGTCCCAATTCAAATTTCAATCGGAGTACACGGCGCACCGCTTCGTCAATTTGGGCTTGCGTCACCTTACCATTCTCTAGCGCTTTTTTAAGGCCACGTTGAAACGTACCGCCAGCCATATCCATATCGCTGCCTGCGTTGAGACATTTAGCGGAAGCATCCTCGTCATCTGCTGCAGCACCGTGAACAATCGTTTCGCCAAAAGAATTCCAATCGCTCACGATCATGCCTTTCCAGTTCCATTCGCCCCGTAAAATATCGGTAATCAAATGTTTATTCATGCTGGCAGGCGTGCCATTTAGGGTATTAAAAGCATTCATAAACGTAGCAGCATCGGCTTTTGCGGCAGCCTTAAATGGGGGCAACACAATTTCGCGCAGGCGTTGTTCACTCATATCTACCGTATTATAATCGCGGCCAGCCTCGATAAAACCATAACCAGCATAGTGTTTGACACAAGCCGCCAGCGTAGTAGGATCACTAAGGCTACGACCTTGCGTGCCACGCACCCGAGCAGCCGCGATCAGACTACCCAAATAAGGGTCTTCACCAGCCCCTTCCATCGCCCGGCCCCAACGCGGATCGCGGGTAACATCCACCATCGGCGAAAAAGTCCAGTTTTGGCCATCAGCCGCCGCTTCCATCGCAGATACCTGTTCAATATTTTCGATCAATTTCAAATTCCAAGAAGCCGCTTGGGCTAAAGGAATAGGGAAAATAGTTTTATAGCCATGAATTACATCAAAACCGAAGATCAACGGAATACCCAGTCGAGTTTCTTTTACGGCAACCTGTTGCATTATAATTTTATTATCAAAATTAGTATGGCTTAGCAAACTACCGATCTTTCCCTCACGGATCTGCACCAGTATATTATCTACTTTCACATCCGTACCCGTAGAAATATCACCAGGCACTTGATTCAACTGCCCAATTTTCTCGTCCAGTGTCATTTTCGCCAATAAAGCCTCAATTTTGGCATTATTCTGAGCAAAAGATATATTTTGAAGTAAAAAAACAAATGAAAAATAAAAAATTAAACGCATATTTATGATAATAAAAATAACATGTAAAAAATATAACAAACACTAGCCTTTTTTGACAAAGCCTAATCTACACTTTTGTGGTAAAATCGTTTATGCTTTTTTCTACCACAAAAGAACACAACAGTTCACAAAAGTGTAGCGTACACAAGTATTATGGGTAAAATAAGGTATAATCTACGCTATTGTGGACTTTTGTGGTAAAAAAATAAGCCACGTTCATCTATCCTCCTGTGTAAACAAGCAACATAGAAAAAGGCTACCCCGTACCCAGCGAAGTAGCCTCAAGCAAGTGCGGAAGGAGAGACTCGAACTCTCATGCCCGTAAAGGCGCACGCACCTGAAACGTGTACGTCTACCAATTTCGCCACTCCCGCTACTCCATAATACACCAGCAAAGGTAGGCCCCTCCTTTTGTTCCTCCAAATCACAAACACCTTTTTTACAAAAAAACACCCATAATTCCACCCCAAAACCCGAACTTTGACCCGTGAAAATCCTCATCATTCAAACAGCATTCATCGGAGACGCCATACTAGCCACAGCACTCGCCGAAAAACTCCACCGCTTTTACCCAAAAGCCACCATAGATTTTGTACTCCGAAAAGGCAACGAATCACTACTACAAGCACACCCATTTATCAGAAAAATACATATTTGGGACAAAAAAAAAGGAAAATACTTCAATTTGTGGCGTATATTAAAAGCCATTAGACAAGAACAATACGACCAAGTCATCAATTGCCAACGCTTCGCCGCATCAGGACTATTAACCGTCTTTTCCGGTGCAAAACAAACCGTAGGTTTTGATAAAAATCCACTATCCCTGCTTTTTTCCAAACGCATCAAACATCAAATAGGCGCAGGACAATCGCGGTTTGGGCTCCATTACATACACGAGATAGACAGAAATCTCGCATTAATAGACCACCTAACAGACACCAGCCCCGAACGGCCTAAACTGTATCCAAGCCCCCAAGACACCGAAAAAGCCCAAGAATTAGCCAATGGAAAACCTTATATCTGCATAGCACCCACTTCCGTTTGGTTCACCAAGCAGTGGCCCGCCAGACATTGGATCGCATTGATCAATACATTTCCAGCCGACCAGACCGTCTTTTTATTAGGCGCACCCAGCGATTGGGATGCCTGCGGCCATATCGCGCAAGCGACCCAAAGAACAAACATCGTCAATTTGGCCGGAAAAATCAGTTTAATCACCTCCGCCGCACTGATGCAAAAAGCCGAGATGAACTATGTCAACGATTCCGCGCCACTCCATTTGGCTTCGGCGATGAATGCACCCGTGACAGCCATTTTTTGTTCCACGGTACCAGAATTTGGATTTACGCCCTTGTCGGACAACCAAGCAATATGGCAAAACAACCAAAATTTACCTTGCCGACCCTGCGGATTACATGGGTATAAGGCTTGTCCTAAAGGGCATTTTGCTTGTGCGGAGGTGAAGGAGGGATAAATATTTGCCAGTATTCTCAAGTATTTTGTACTATTGCACGCCGAATTGGAGCAAAATTACTGGGTAGCGTGGGAAAATTTGTTGTCCAACATTAGATGGAGGAAAGTACTTATCTTTGTGAAAATTTTAGGTTGCCTATTCACCTAAAAACAGGTACTCAACTGATACAATATGAAAGAATCATCAACGGAAACGCACCATCTTTTTCCCAGCGGCGAATGGGAAGGCTTTTACACTTATCGTTACGGCCCTAGTGCGTCGCGCCACCCTATGTCGTTTTTTCTTAGTTTTTTTAAGCATATCGTAAACGGTTCTGGTGCCGATTCGGTGGGTACTTTTAGTTGGAATGGCAGGTATGACACCGAGCAACTCACCTGTAAAATGACCAAATCGTACCACGGTGCGCATACGGTGGACTACGATGGCAATGTGGACGAAAACGGCATTTGGGGTACGTGGAACATCAGAGGTTTTAAGGGCGGGTTTCATATTTGGCCCAAAAAACAAAACGAGTCG
>JAAFHO010000486.1 GCA_013297575.1 Chitinophagales bacterium | reverse complement strand
TTGGAAGTAATATTTACAATAGCGCCCTTACTTGCTTTCAATGCAGGTAAAGCATAGTGCGCAAGTAAGTAATAATGCACCAAATTATTATGCAACGACTTCATAAATCGTTGATAATCACCATTTTCTAAGCCAATACCATCGTTAGCACCAGCATTATTGACCAAGCCATCCAAACGACCATATTTTGCTAAAACAGTATCCAAAACCATTTTACAAGCATCGGGATCTGAGAGTTCGGCTACAATAGCGAATGCTTGCCCGCTGTTTGCAGTGAGTTGCGCTACTGCTTTTTGGTTATCCAAGGCATCGCGCCCGGCAATAACAGGAATAGCACCTTCTTGTATCAGTTGTTGACAAATACCCAACCCGATACCCTTTGCGCCACCCGATACCAAAATAACTTTATTGTTGAGTTGTAAATCCATCCAGCAAAAATAGGTCGAATATTTGAAACCCCGGTCGTTGAGCGAAGCCGAAACGCCGGGGTTTCAAATATTCGACCTATTTTTGCCCCATGCGTGCATTACTACAAAGAGTTTCAGAAGCATCCGTTACCATTGACGGGCAAATCCACGGCAATATCCAGCAGGGGTTACTCATTTTACTCGGTATCGAAGCCGAAGATACCGCAACAGATATTGATTGGCTGATCCGCAAAATCGTAGCCATGCGGATTTTCTCAGATCCTGATGGACTGATGAATCTATCGGTACAAGATATTGGCGGTGATTTACTTGTTGTGAGCCAATTTACGTTACATGCCTCGGTCAAAAAGGGCAATCGCCCGTCTTTTATTCGTGCAGCCCGACCCGATACGGCCATTCCTTTGTACGAGTTATTTATTCAAAAAGCAACCGAAGCAATGGGAAAACCCGTGGCTACCGGAAAATTTGGGGCGGATATGAAAGTATCGTTGTTGAATGATGGCCCAGTGACGATTTGGATGGATAGTAAGCAGACTGAGTAATTGAGAGCCTACGCTTTCTTCCGTGCCATACGGCTCCTTATTACATCTTCTAATGGCATACCTGCCAGTTTGCTTTCCAACCATCCGATAAAATCCAAGTACATAAATGACCTACTCTCGAATCGATTTCCTTCGCATCGTTTGAGGCGATCGAGCAATATGCCCAATGCAGTCTTGATCCGTGAAGCAGAGGTCAATTGAAAAGATTTTCTTATAAATTTGAATATTTCCTCTTCTACAATACTTAGGTTTTCCATTTTAGCCATAAAACGATATACCGACTTGATCAAATGCTCCAAAAGTGCCGTATTTCCTAATTCATAATGCGCAATTAGGTGCAACAACCGCGCATAACACTGAAGATCACTCCGCAAATCCACTTTCCAATGGATAATCCGATTGAGGTAATCAATCGTTTTTTCAAAATCACCAACGACAAAGTACAAACAAGCAATTTTATAATAAAAAACCAGTACGCGGTGTCGATCAGTTTGGAGCGGATAGGTGTCTAAAAATTCTTCCAATTCCGGCACAATAGCAATACCGCCCTTAAAATTTCCTTCCAAAAAAAAGCCGTTCAATCTGGCTAAAAACAAATAAATGGCTGTTTGTGCGCGTACATTATCATTAATAGCCGCTTCATCTGAAGCAGCAAATTGCTCAAACCGTTCCAAAACAGTCCTAAAACCAACATGATTACGGAGCATAAAATGCGCCAAAAGCAGGTTGTGCATCCCTTTAATATAATAGGGGGTCTCAATACGGCGCATTTGTGGTTGATCGTCAAAAAGAGCGATCCATTTATTTGAATACCGGTAGTGCATCAGGAAATCTTGCGATATAAACGCGTACCAGCAATAGGACTGAAAGAGGTAAAGTTTTTCAAAAAAACCCTCCGATTCATGCGCTGCCACAGGCAATTGCGCCGTAAAAAAACTGCCGATGGCATCTGTATCTTTTTCGTCGCGGGCATGACCATAATAGATATACCAACTGTACAATTGCAAGGCGAGGTTGGATAACCTACCCACCATCGCCAATCGCTCATTCAGCCGCCTTACCTCCTGCGCAATATCCTCGGCGCGGTGCCGGATACTTCTGGTAATATGCAGTGATTCAATCTTTTTTTCAAAAACCAAGGCCTGCAACCAAAACGAATTTTGGTGGTATTGTTTGGCAAGTTCACGCGTACGCTCCAACATACGCACACTTTGCTGGTACAAGCCCTTATCGTATAGGATACGTGCGTATTCCAATTGTTCGTGCAATTGTATTTCCACGTTTACTTCCTCGCGCATAACACGCAGGCTGGCGAGTATTTGTCGGTAGAGATTTGCTTTTAGGTTGGGTAATTGTTCTTTTTTTATGCTACTCCCTTTGCGCAAAACCAAGGCATCGTCATAGTCGGTCATCTTGTCCAACAGATCGAATAGCTGTGCAATTTTTAAATCGCCCGCCGAGGAGTTTCGTCCGACAAACAGTTTAAAATTGCGCTTTTCAGCCTTGCTCAACGATTTTATGAGTTGAAACAAGGCATCGTTCGAGCGGTTGGAGGGTGTATTTAATTTATTCACAAATAGTTAATAATCAATTTTTTATGCGTTAAAACTGTATTTGGCCAAAGTAGTATAATCGATACTTTAGGATTGTGGTTGGCAAATGTAATTCTATTTTTGTGGTTACTATTACAAATTTGGTTTCAAAAAAGCCGATTAGGAACGATATACAAGATGCAAGTACACATTTTCGATACCACCCTGCGCGACGGCGAGCAGGTGCCTGGATGCAAACTAAACGCCGATGAGAAGATCGAAATTGCACTCCGTTTGGAAGCACTTGGTGTGGACATTATAGAGGCGGGTTTTCCCATTTCTTCTCCCGGCGATTTTCGCAGCGTTAAAGAAATTGCTGCTAACATCAAAAATGCGACTGTTTGCGGCCTAAGTCGTGCTGTACTCAAGGATATTGAAGCAGCAGCCGAGGCACTCAAACATGCCCGTCGCCCACGTATCCATACGGGTATAGGTACCTCCGATTCGCATATCAAAGCCAAATTTAACGCTACCCGTGAAGAAATCTTGCAACGCGCCGTACAAGCCGTAAAATGGGCCAAAAATTTTGTCGATGATGTAGAATTTTATGCCGAAGATGCAGGCCGTACCGATAACGAATACCTCGCTCGTGTGGTAGAAGCGGTGATCGCTGCGGGTGCCACGGTGGTCAATATTCCCGATACTACGGGATACTGCCTCCCGCATCAATATGGCGAAAAAATCGCTTTTTTGATGAATAATGTGCCCAATATGGACAAAGCCATTCTTTCTTGCCATTGTCATAATGACTTGGGCATGGCTACCGCCAATTCTATTGCAGGTGTTATTGCAGGAGCCCGACAGATCGAATGCACCATCAATGGTATTGGTGAACGCGCTGGAAATACCTCTCTTGAAGAAGTAGTGATGGTGCTTAAACAACACCAACACCTTGGGCTATATACCAATGTGGATAGCCGCCAACTCAACCCAATGAGCAGACTGGTATCAGACACCATGCGGATGGCGGTACAACCCAACAAAGCGATTGTGGGTGCTAATGCGTTCTCTCATTCCTCGGGTATCCACCAAGATGGCTTTTTGAAAGATGCCCAAACCTACGAAATTATTAATCCAGATGAAGTAGGTGCTGATAGTTCAAAAATAGTACTCACTGCTCGGAGTGGTCGTTCGGCATTGGCTTACCGTTTTCGTAAACTTGGCCACGAATTTGACCGCGATGAAGTAGATCAACTTTACGCCGCTTTTTCTATTGTAGCCGACAAAAAGAAAGAAGTAAGGGACGAAGATTTACTGGAACTGGCCCTAAATTTAGGGATTAAGAATAAGGCAGAAGTGACTCAATAAAGTTTTAACAAATTCTAATATACAACAAGTAAAAGTGACAATATTCGATAAAATATGGAATAAACACGTGGTAACCCAAATCGAAGATGGGCCTTCAGTGTTTTATATTGACCGACACTTTATCCATGAAGTGACCAGCCCGCAGGCATTTGACGGGTTGCGCAAACGCAGTATTCCAGTTGCTCGTCCAAAACAAACAGTGGCCACAGCCGATCATAATGTACCTACTTTGGAGCAACATTTGCCTATTAAAGAGGCTTTGTCGCGCTTGCAAGTGGAAAAACTGACTGAAAACTGCGCAGAATTTGGCGTGAAACTCTATGGTTTAGGGCATCCTTTCCAAGGTATTGTACATGTAATTGGGCCAGAACTGGGTATTACACAACCAGGTATGACCATCGTTTGTGGTGATAGCCATACCAGTACACACGGTGCTTTTGGTACGATTGCTTTTGGGATTGGTACCAGCGAAGTGGAGATGGTATTGGCCACTCAATGCCTGCTACAAAGTAAACCCAAACAAATGCGCATCAATGTAGAAGGTACGCTAGGGGCTGGCGTGAGCGCAAAAGATATTATCCTTTACATTATTGCCCAAATATCGGCCAGCGGTGCTACTGGATATTTTGTAGAATATGCAGGATCGGCCATTCGCAACCTCTCCATGGAAGCGCGGATGACCATCTGTAATATGAGTATCGAGATGGGCGCACGAGGTGGATTAATTGCGCCTGATGATATTACGTTTGATTACCTCAAAGGCCGCGAATTTGCGCCCAAAGGAGATGAATGGGCTTCAAAACTACAAGAA
>JAAFHO010000485.1 GCA_013297575.1 Chitinophagales bacterium | reverse complement strand
TTTTTACTCGCCAACGCTTGGTTCCATTGTTCTTATTGGGGTAAGATTAGTACCGTATTCGCAAGGGCTTGGAACCCTGATGAAACGGATCGAAAAGACAAGAAAAAACGCGGCCCAGCATTTATTAATACCCAGCCATTCAGAATAAAGGACAAACAGGTCTATTACCGTTGCACCCGTGCCATTGCATATTACAAAATGGCATTGGCCAATCATCCCGATCCCGAACTGGCTTCCAATATTTATTTTATGCTGGCGCAATGTGATAACTATGATCGTTGGATGACGGCAAGAAAGGTAGGGGAGCGGTCAAAGGTAAAAGAAGGCGATGTTGCATCTCCATTATTTAGGTCTTGGGCAAAAAAATATAAAAATACCTATACTTTTAACAATTATATAGTTACTTGCCCACCGTTGAGGGCGTTTTTAGGCATGGAAGACACGCCAGAATAATCTCTTTGCCCTTTATTTTGTGTAGATTCAATATTGCTAAAATCCGAATAAATCGGAAAAATAGCCCTATCTTTGCCCGCTTTTTCAAGCACTCTAACAAGTAATGGCAACACCAAGAACGGTCGCATTTCATACCCTCGGTTGTAAACTCAATTATTCGGAAACATCGGCTTTGGCGCGATTATTCGAACAAAGCGGCTATTTGCCCGTCAAATTCGAGGAAGCAGCAGATATTTTTGTACTCAACACCTGCTCCGTTACCGAACAGGCCGATAAAGAATGTAAAAAAATTGTCCGCCAGGCACTCCGCCGCAGCCCCGATGCTTTTGTGGTCGTAACGGGTTGTTATGCCCAATTGAAGCCGCAAGAAATAGCCGAAATACCCGGTGTTGATCTCGTATTGGGCGCTGGCGAAAAATTTCGTATCCTCGATTATGTCGATGATTTGTCTAAAGCACAAGGCAAGGGCATGGTACACGCCGGTGAGGTGCGCGATGTGAATACTTTTACTGCTTCGTTTTCTTTTGGCGATCGTACCCGCTCTTTCCTCAAAGTGCAAGATGGTTGCGACTATAAATGTTCCTTTTGTACCATCCCGCAGGCGCGGGGCGCGAGCCGTTCCGATACCGTGGAAAGTGTCTTGCAAAATGCCCGCAATATTGCAGATATGGGCGTAAAAGAAATTGTACTGACCGGGGTCAATTTAGGTGATTTTGGCAATGGGACTGCCGTAATTGAAGGAGAAAAACCCAAAAAAGAAGCACTTTTTGTCGATTTGGTGCGCGAATTGGATCAATTGCAGCCCATCAGCCGTTTCCGGATTTCGAGTATTGAACCGAACCTGCTCACCGAAGAAATTATCCAAATTGTAAGTGAAAGCGAGCGTTTTATGCCGCATTTCCACGTGCCTTTGCAGTCGGGTAACGATAAGCAACTCCGCGATATGCGCCGCCGCTACAAACGCCAACTCTATGCCGACCGCGTGGAGGCAATCCGTAAATATATGCCCGATGCCTGTATCGGCTGCGATGTAATTGTAGGTTTTCCGGGCGAAACAGAAGAGGATTTTTTGGAAACTTACCAGTTTATCAGTGATCTGGATATTTCTTATTTGCACGTATTTACCTATTCCGAACGCGCTAATACATTGGCCGCGACGATGGAAGAAGTCGTTTCAATAGAAGAACGCAAACGCCGCAACCATGCACTGCGCGGGTTATCGGAAATGAAACGCCGCGTGTTTTACAGCAAATATATCGGCACAGAACGGCCTGTTTTGTTTGAACAACACCGAAATCCAGCCTTAATGACAGGTTTTACAGATAATTATATCAAAATCGAGGCACCACTAAACCCCGAAATGATTAACCAAATTGGGATGGTCGAATTACAGGAATTGGATACCACAGGAGAGGCTGTATTGGCAAAACCGTTGTTGAATTGGCCATTGGTAAAGCAATTGGTTGTGATGGTGTGTTTTGTTTTTGGGTTCAATGGTGTTTTTGCCCAAACGGCGCGCAGTATTACCCTGCAAGAAGCCACGCAATTGGCATTGACAAATAGCGCGCAAATCAAAAAGGCACAATTGGACAAACAATCCTTGGAATACAAGTTTAAAGAACAACGCGCTGCGGCTTTGCCCACGGTAAAAGCAGGTGTTAATTTGGATATTTACCCCTTTTTACCCACTACTTTTGTGGCTGGCAATGATATTAATCGCCCCAACGAATCATTTGTTCCCATTCAATATGGTCGCCCGTTCCAATTGACCGGCGGTATCCAAGCCGAGCAATTGCTCTACTCCGATGCTGGTCGCCGGATGCTGCCCGCCGCCGATATTACCCGCAACCTCACCGATTTGGTGATTGAACGCAGTTCGGATGAAGTAGCGCACCAAACGGCAATGGTCTGGTTTCAAATGCTGCAAACTACCCAATTAACACGCAGTATCGAAGCCAATTTGGACAAACTGGAAGCCCTGAAAAAAATGGCCGAATTACAGTTGGCCAACGGCTATATCACTTCCACAGATGTAAAAAGGATTAAAGTAGCGCAAACTAATTTGCAAACCCAAAAGCAAAATTTGCTTAATGGAATAGCGGCTTTGCGCGAAACTTTGCAATTTTTCTGTGGTATTCCCTACGAAGAGCGCATTGAACCCAAGGAAAGTACGTTGTTGCCCGCTTCGGATTCGGCGCAGTGGTTAGCATTGAGTTTGGATCCGATGCTGACCGTTGAAAGGCGATTTTTGATACAACAAGAAAACCTAAATACCGTGCAAACCAATGCTGCTCAATTCAATTATCGACCTACAATTACGGCTTATTCCAATCTGTGGCTACAAAATCAAAGTGGCAATTTGAATGTATTTGGAAACCGTTGGTATGGCATGGCGATGGTAGGTGTTAAGGCGCAAACCACTCTTTTTGATGGTTTTAGGTCTAAATACAAGTTGGAGCAACTCAAAATTGACCGACAAAAGATACAGGAAGATATTCGGCAGTTAGAAGCCGCCAAAACGCTGGAATTTAGACAGGCCAAAACGCAATTGACTGCGGCATTGGGAGGTTTGAATACCCAAAATGAAAATGTGGCTTTGGCAAAAGAAATCACCGAAAAATTGACCCTTCGTTACAAGGCAGGAGAAGTGCCACTATCCGACCTGCTCAATGCCCAAACTGCCCGCTCCGAAGCCGAAACCAATTATTGGCAACAAGTGTTTACGTACAAATTGGCGGTGTTGCGACTGGCAAAAGTAACGGGAAAGTTGGGGATGATCGTGGAATAGGAATTATTCGTAAATTTGTGAATGAAATCTTTGATTTATGCAGATAAATAAACTTGTACTGGATAATTTTCGATGCTTTGAGCAGATGGAACTGGATTTGCATCCAAAAATAAAAAAGAAAACACGTTACGGACTGGCATACGAACCCTATTGTATGGCAGCCGTCCACTACTTAGAAAGTAAGAAAAAAAATTAACAATGACCCAGCCCGCACCATACCAACCACACCACAAAGTCCGCATCGTCACCGCAGCCAGCCTTTTTGATGGCCACGATGCAGCCATCAACATCATGCGCCGTATTATGCAAAGCAGCGGTGCCGAAATTATCCACCTCGGCCACAACCGATCCGTACAGGAAATCGTCGATTGCGCTATCCAAGAGGATGTACAAGGCATCGCCATAACCTCGTACCAAGGTGGCCACACGGAATATTTCAAGTATATGTACGACCTGCTCAAAGAGCGCGGTGCCGGACATATCAAGATTTTTGGCGGCGGCGGCGGTACCATCCTCCCCTCCGAAATCCAGGAATTACAAAACCACGGTATTACCCGCATTTATCACCCCGATGATGGCCGTGCCATGGGACTACAAGGGATGATTAATGATGTATTGCAAAAATGCGATTTCCCGATCGGTTTTTCCGCTAATGGCGAACTAAAAACCATACACGACCAACCCAGCGACGAAGCAAGAAATCGTGCCGTAGCGCGTATGATTTCTATCGCCGAAAACAACCCCGAACTCTACGAAAAGGACATAGAACCAACGCTCAAAGCCACCAATAACCTGCAACAAGCCAACGATAACCAGTCGCCTATTTTGGGTATCACAGGAACAGGCGGCGCGGGCAAATCCTCGATGGTGGACGAAATAGTACGTCGTTTCCTCCTCGATTTCCCCGAAAAACATATCGCCATTGTATCCGTAGATCCATCAAAACGGAAAACAGGCGGTGCGCTCCTCGGCGATCGTATCCGCATGAATTCGATCAATAATCCTCGTGTGTATATGCGCTCGCTCGCAACGCGCCAAAGCAACCTTGCGTTATCGAAATACGTACATGCAGCGGTGGATATCCTCAAAGCCGCACATTATGACCTGATTATACTCGAAACGAGCGGTATAGGCCAATCGGATACCGAAATTATCGACCATTCGGATGTGTCTTTGTACATTATGACACCCGAATTCGGTGCCGCCACACAATTGGAAAAGATCGATATGCTCGATTTTGCCGATGTGATTGCGATCAATAAATTTGACAAACGTGGTGCCCTCGATGCCCTCCGCGATGTGCGCAAACAAGTACAACGCAACCGTAACGCCTGGGACGTGGCTACTGACGAAATGCCTGTTTTTGGGTGTATCGCCAGTCAATTCAACGACCCGGGAGTAAATCAACTCTACGGTCGAATTATCCATTTGTTAAACGAAAAATGCG
>JAAFHO010000483.1 GCA_013297575.1 Chitinophagales bacterium | reverse complement strand
GGCTTTAGTCGCTTGGATCGCTACGGTGCTTTTTGCGGTGCATCCTATCCATACAGAGGTTGTTGCCAATGTGAAAGGTTGTGATGAAATCGTTACCTTATTGGGTAGTTTGGGTGCATTGTGGCTCACCTTAAAGGCTTACGACACGGACGAAGCGAAGTGGGGTTGGATGGGCGCTATCGTGTTTTTCCTGGCCTGTATGTCGAAGGAAAATGCAGTCACTTATTTGGCCGTTGTACCGCTGGCATTATGGGTATTCCGTGGTGCCGATTTGGGGAAAATGTTCAGTCATACATTACCATTGTTCGTAGGCTTTGTGGTATTTTTTATTATTCGTGGTACTATTTTGCATTGGAAATTTGGTGGTGCGCCATTGGAATTAATGAACAACCCATATATCAAATGGACAGGCAACGGCTGGGCACATATTGATTTTGGCGCAAAAATGGCGACCATTATCTATACTTTGGGCAAATATATCCTACTATTATTTGTGCCACACCCATTGACACACGATTATTACCCCAATCATATTGCGATCAAGAGTTTTGGAGATCCGGCGGTATTGGGTACGCTGGTGGTGTATGCTGGATTGATTTATTATGCTATTAAAGGCGTTAAGGAACGCAGTATTTGGGGTTTTGGTATATTGTATTTTTTGCTTACATTGAGTATAGTATCCAACTTGGTTTTTCCTGTGGGTACGCACATGGGCGAGCGATTTGCCTTTATGCCGTCGGTAGGTTTTTGCCTTATTGCGGCGGCTTTTATTGTGGGCTTTATGCGTTCGGGTAAGGCATGGGATATTGCAAAATTGACCATACCATTGGCCATTACGGGTTTAATAGGTGCTGCTTATGCCTATAAAACCTTTAGTCGTGTACCTGCTTGGGAAACCAATGAAAAATTATTTTTTACCGATTTTACCACTTCATTTAACAGTGCAAAAATCCGAAATGCCTGTGGCGGGGTATTGTTTGATAAGGCCCGCGTTGAAACAGACGAGGCCAAACGCAAGGAATACAGTTTACAAGCAATTCCGCATTTGGACAAAGCATTGGAGATTTATAAGGACTATTCAGATGCTTATGTCTCCCGCGGGGGCGCGCATTTGCTTGCAGGTAATTACGAGAAAAGTGTAGCCGATTATCGGATGGCTGTCAAATTGCAACCAGAAAAAGCCGCTTTCAAAGAGAGTTTGGCAACTGCGCTGCGGGAAGCGGGTAAAAATGCTGGTGAGAAACGCGGTGACCTGCCCGCTGCTTTGAAATATTTACAAGAAGCATGGCAATATAAAAATACAGATGTGGAAACAGCGCGTTTGCTCGGTGTGGCGTTTGGTGTAAGTCAAAATCACGTAGAGGCGATTAAATGGTTTAGTAAAGCGGTAGATCTTGAACCCGCCAATGCGAGCAATGTATTTGATCTAGGTACAGCGTATCGTATGTCGGGAGATATGGCAAAAGCACAGGAATTATATACCAAGGCGCAACAATTAGATCCGCAAATTATGTCGAAAAAAGGGCAAAAATAATTGCCACAAACCGGTATTTGCGCGTAGAGACGTTGCATTGCAACGTCTCTACGCGTATCGGCGGCAAACCATAATTGAAACGCGTCCCGTTTCAAACCGTTATTTAGACGTTGCAGTGCAACGTCACGCGTATCCAAAAAAACGTTCCTAACAACAAATATTATGTTTAAAATTACATTACGTACATTATTATTTCTAACTCCTTTTTGCGCTAACGCTCAAATTCAAATCCATCCAACAACATCCACCAATACCGAATTACAGCAACAAGATTTCGAAGCAATTGATATCACGTGTAGCGAAATCAATTATAATTCGCATCCTACCAAAGCATCGGGCAACTGGATTGAATTATACAATTATGGTAGTTCCGCTGCCAATATCGGTGGATTCCGATTGCAGGAAGAAGGCGTTGCTACCTTCTTTAGCATACCGGCCAATACTACTATTCCGGCCAATGGCTATTTGGTACTTTCCGATAATATAGCACAGTTTAAAACCATTTTTCCTACTGTAACCAACGTAATTGGGTCAACAGGTATCGCTTTGGGTAATAATGGTGATACGATCCAACTACGAGATGCAAGCGGCGCAACCGTTTTGCGCATTGGTTTTCTCGATGCATTACCCTGGCCACAATGTGCCGACGGACATGGACGAACGCTGGAAAATAAGGTATTGACCAATAATACCAATTTACTCGATCCTACCCGCTGGAAAGACGGCTGCATGGGTGGTTCTCCAGGCGCAGCATATACACCATGCGATGAACCGCTGTTTTTTAACGAAATAAATTACCGTTCCTCCAATTTTGGCGATGCTGGCGATTGGGTAGAAATATGGAACCGCAGCGGGCAAGATGTTAACCTTAGCGGCTGGCAATTGCGCGACCGAAACGATACCCTGCGTTTCACAATACCTAATGGAACGATGGTAAAAAAAGATAGTTTTATCGTCTTTTACAGCGATTTGTTCCTCTTTACCGATGTGCATCCCGGAGGAGCAGTACCCAATAAAGTGGGCCCGTTTGAGTTTGGTTTAAGCGGTGATGGCGACCTTGTGCGCCTTTTTGACCAAAATAAAGACATTGTGCTTTCCATGTTTTACAATGATGCCGCACCATGGCCACTTGAGCCAGATGGACAAGGCCCTACTTTGGAATTGCGTGCGCCATTTACAGACTTGAATACACCACAGAACTGGGCAGCAAGTTGTGGCTTTGGTACACCGGGGCGGAAAAATTCGCCTTGCTCCACTGGAACAACCGAAGTTATTTTAAACGGAGCCGTACAAGTTGCTCCCAATCCTTCAAAGGGCATTTTTAATATCAGCATAAGAGGCGTGCAGCCCCAACATTGGCAAGTGTACGATCTTGGAGGACGCTTGCTAAAACAAGGCATTGTACCCGATGGCCAAAATACTTGGGCCGCAGATGCCTCAGATTTGGCAGAAGGCATGTACCTTGTGAAAATTATGGGCAAAGGGTGGATCGCAACTGGAAAATTGGTTGTGCCGAGCCGATAAGGAACGATAAATAAAGCAGCGAGCAATGAAATTTGAAGAATACAGAGGTATTGCGCCAGAAATAAAACGCAATTTGGATGGCATGGGTATTGTACGCCCTACCGATATACAATTCAAGGCACTTACGCCCATTCTGAAAGGAGAAGACGTACTGGCTATTGCCCAAACAGGCACTGGCAAAACAGCAGCATTTGTGATTCCTGTCTTACACCTATTGAGCGAGCAAAAGAAAAGCCGCAAAATGGATGGCATCAAATGTGTGGTGATGGTACCTACCCGTGAATTGGCGCTCCAAATCACGGCGGTCTTTGATAAAATTGGTAAAGGACTCAAAATCAAGACATTAAGCCTATACGGAGGCGTAGAACAAGATCCGCAGATAGCCCGCCTGGAAACTGGTGTGGATATTTTGGTCACTACTCCAGGGCGTATGTTCGATCTTGTAAGTCAAGGGCATTTGCATTTGGATCGAGTACAAATTTTGGTATTGGACGAAGCCGATCGTATGCTCGATTTGGGTTTTATCAAAGACATTCAAGACGCCATTAAGTTTTTGCCGCGTAACCGACAAACCTTATTTTTCTCCGCCACGATCAACGAAAACATCAAAAAACTGGCCTATTCTTTGGTCAAAAATGCCATTCGTATCCAAATTTCGCCCAAAGATCCCGTTGCTAAAAACGTAACACACTCGGTGGCTTTTGTGGAAATGGACGACAAACGGTTTTTTCTTATCAGATTGGTGGAGGAAAATCCAGATAGCAAAATCCTCATTTTTGTTCGTACTAAAGTCCGCGCAGAACGTGTGTTCAAAGTATTAGAACGCTCTGAAATACAAAGTCTTACTATCCACGGCGATAAAGACCAACGTGAACGGATTGATGTACTACAAAAATTCCGAGCAAATGCTGTCCGTATCCTCATCGCTACGGATGTGAGTGCGCGCGGGATCGATATTCCCGATATTGATTTTGTGGTAAACTATGATTTACCCGATGAGGCAGAGAACTATGTGCACCGTGTTGGCCGAACAGGTCGCGGGGAGAAAAAAGGCCGCGCCATATCTTTTTGCAGTACCGAAGAACGCCCAATGCTCCAAGAAATTGAAACATTTATTACCAAACCCATCAAAGTTTTGGAGATTTCCAGAGGCGAATACCAAGAAACCATTGATCTCAATGAGGATCGACCCGATAAATGGAAAGCAGTGATGCAAGAAATAGCAGAGGCAGAGGAATGGAAGAAGAAAAAGAAACGGAAATAGAAGAAAAGAACTTAGCCAATTTTTTGAGCCTAAGTTATGGCATTATTGAGGCCTTTAAGTTCGTGGGGGTACTGCATTTGGGCTATTGTCGGGGTGACAAAAAAAGTCGCCCCGACAATATCCTAAATCCAATACTATGTAAACTTGAGTATCTCAATTAAAGACAAACAATTCGTAATGACCCAATTATCGGCATGACTTCGAGCCTAATATCGTCAGTTTAGCGAAATAGTAGCCGTTATAGGGCAAGTCCTTATTTTAACGTCAACTCGGGCATCAGTTCATTGATAACCATTAAGTTATAAAAGATAAGAGACAGAAATTTACTAAATTTGTGGTTCGAAACATCAATTAAGTAAAATCTATCTCTTATGCTAG
>JAAFHO010000482.1 GCA_013297575.1 Chitinophagales bacterium | reverse complement strand
ATGCTTGGTCTAACGCCGATACGAGTCCAAGTATTACTGTCTCGCCACTTACCGCAACTATATATACAGTAACTATTACGGATGCCAATAATTGCACGGTTACCGCGAGCACTACTATAGGTGTAAATGCAAATCCTTCTCCGACGCTTACTGGAGCGACCACTATTTGTAACAATAACAACGTTACAATCGGGGTTTCCACTAACTTTAGCCAATACCAATGGTCAAATGCCGAAATCACCAATACAATTAGCACAAATCTAGCAGGCATTTATACGGTAACAGTAACGGATAATGTTGGTTGCAAGGGTACAGCCAGTGTCACTTTAGTGGCAGGAAATACAATTGTACCGGTATTGGCCATTGCTCCTTATACCTGTAATGGCACACTAACCTTAACAGCCGATAGTGGATTTAATACTTATTTGTGGAGTAACAGCAATACCACGTCAAATACTACGGTCAATCAATCGGGCATATATACGGTAACGGTAACGGATACAAATGGCTGTAGCGGAACGGCTACTATAACGGCCAATGTCCCTACTTTACCGACAGTATCCATTACTGGAAATACCGCTGTTTGCGCGGGGAATAGTGTGAATCTGGCCGCTAGTGGAGGCTTTGTAAGTTATGATTGGAGCAATAGTTCAAATTTGCAAAACATAACAATAACTCCAATATTATCAAATACATATACAGTAACAGCAACAGATCAAAACGGCTGTAAAGCGACAAATACCGCTACAGTAGTGGTAAATAGTTTACCAACACCTACGATCAATGGCAGTACAACTATTTGTAATGGTGCGGCTACATCAATAGCGGTGACTACACCTTATAATAGTTATATTTGGAGTGGAAGCCAAACTTCGTCCAGTATTTCTGTTAATACGGCTGGTATTTATACCGTTACGGTTACCGACATCAATACTTGTACGGGTACCGCCACTATTACTTTAGTGAATGGAACAAACCTAACGCCAGTAATTAGTGCAAATCCTTACCAATGTGATAATACGATTACTCTAAATGTTGGAACAGGATTTACGACTTATACATGGAATACAGCAGCGAATACAAACACTATTACGATCACTCAATCGGGTAATTACACCGTAACAGTCTCGAATGCCAGTGGTTGTACTGGTTCGGCCGTATTTAATGCGATTATTCCAATTCAAAATACAGTGACCATTACAGGGCCAAGCAGTATTTGTAGCGGTAATACTGCTACTTTAACCGCAAACGCTGGTTTTGTGGATTATAAATGGAGTAATACGACATTGGGTAATTCAATTATAGTAACGCCGCCAAATGCCCAAACTACTTATACTGTAACTGCAACAGATGCAAACGGTTGTACTTCAACTGATGAAATTACGATTGCGGTAAATAGTGCCTTAACGATTCAAATAAGCGGCAATAAGGTCATTTGTAATGGTTCATCTACGACATTAACAGCGGATTTAGGCTACGCTAGCTATATCTGGAGTAATGGCCTAACTACCCCTGTACTCACAACGAACATCGCCGATACCTACACCGTAACAGTAACGGATATCAGCGGTTGTACTGGTACAGCATCATTAACTACGGAAGCGCAAATAGCCCCCGATCCAATGATTAATGAAGACCCATACGAATGTAATAACCAATTGGTGCTCAATGTACAACAAGGATATGTCAATTACGAATGGTCTATTGGGGGCGGAACTACTTCGATTACTGTTTCTCAGGATGGAGAATATTCCATAACAGTGACTGATATTAACGGTTGTACGGGTACTAATTCATTTTTTGCAAATATCCCAGACGCCTTATTGGTCATTATTCAAACGCCTTCCACACCCATTTGCGAAGGAGGTTCTGCTAGTTTATCTGTGCCTCCTGGGTTAGCGGGTTATAACTGGTCGAGTGGTCAACAAGTAAATGCGATTACCGTGACCCAGCCAGGCAATTACACTGTAACTGCTACTGATGTCTTTGGCTGTACTGCTACTGATGATTTTTCATTTGTTTTCTCCCCTAAGCCTACAGTAAGTATTAGTGGAAATAGCATTCTTTGTGATGGTGGCTCGGCTACCCTTACTGCTGCTGGTTCGGCAGGAACTTTCCAATGGTCGAACAATACAACAGGCTCAACATTGATTGTATCACCTTCTATACCAACTGTTTATACGGTGACGATAACAGATGCAAATAATTGTACTGCTACGGCTACACAGTTGGTTGAAGCGGCTGAAGAGATCGTAATTGATTGGGTTGGAACTGATCCATCCTGTACTGTTGGAGGCGTGTTGACCCTTCAAGGTATTAGCGGTGGTCAATCACCATTTGAAGTGAGTATTAGTAATGGCGTAGGTAGTTTTGAAACTGATGGTGTATTGTTACCATCAGAATACATCAAATATAATAATATTAAGGATGGTGATTATACATTGACGGTCATAGATGCCTTGGGTTGTACTGCGGAGGCCGATTTGACATTGACAACGCCAGCGTTTACCGAATTCTTTGCAGATACCATCGAATTTATAAGAGGCCAACAAATACCATTAACACCGCCAATTACCATTGCTTCTGTTGATATTCAATGGACCAATGCCAGTATTTTGTCCTGCGCCAATTGTTTGATACCAATCGCTAGTCCAATAGATAATACATTGGTGGAATACAGTGTACAAGGACAAGGCCCGTGCCAATCTACAGGATTCTATTATTTAATTACTGCCCAAAAAGATGCAAGTATCTACGTCCCGAATACCATTGCATTGGACGACGATAGGAATTTTGGTTTTACCATTTACGGTGATATTAACTTGTTAAGGATCAAATCGTTACAAGTATATGACCGCTGGGGTGGTAAAATGGCGGTGTACTCCAATATCCTCCCCAATGATCCATCATCAGGTTGGGATGGTAGGTACCGCAATAAGTTTGTAGAACCAGGAGTCTATGTGTTTTGGGCAGAGGTAGAATTAGCCGACGGAAGTACACGGACTTTGAGTGGAGATATAACAGTAGTGAAGTAGCGGTTATTTTAATCGCGTTTCTTATTTGCCGAATGCGCTTCTTTTTTAAGTGACTCTAACAGTTATTTCTTAAAAAAGGAGCGCATTTGGCATTTATTGTGCGTATTTTTGTACACCAAATCAGTAGATTAAGATTTGTTTAAAAAAATTACGCTCTTATGTAAGGTTTGCTCAACTACTAAAGTCCTTATATCACAACCCACAGAAAAAACATATTTTAGAGCCGAAAAAGGCATGAATAAATCGAATCAACTTATATTATCTCCCGACGACTTTGCTCAAACTGAGACCGGATATAGGCTCACTGAAAGAGGTTTAAGCAAAGTGGCTCAACAAAAAAGAGCCGCTTTGAAGCGCTATGCCCAAGGCATGGTAGGTAATCATTGGGCTGATGATATTGTACAAAATGTATTTATTAAGTTGTTGAGTCAGATTTTTAGAGATGCATCGGCTGGCGTAGTTATGGTTTGGATGTTTAGGGTTGCGCACAATGAATCTTTTGACTTAGTGCGCAAACAAGAGCGTATAAAAATGCCCGAGCAGATGCCAGAAACGCCCATTGCCCCGGATGCTTATCGGTGGGAAGCACGACAACGAATTGATAGTATATTGTCGCAACTGGCACCTATTGAAAAGGCCTGCTTTGACATGATTCACCAAGGATTCTCCTATAAAGAAGTAGGGGAATATCTATCCATGACAGAAGATAATGTGGCTGTGGTAGTACACCGCGCCCGTAAAAAAATAGTGGCTATGGCCAATTAATTGATAACACATGCAACAAATCGTAAATAATTCTTTAAACCAAGAAGTACAACCCGAACTTTTTGCCAAACTTTCGCTTATGGAGCGTTCTGTTTGGATGTTGTACTCGAATGAAGGGTTTTCGGAGACAGAAATGAGCGAAATTACAGGTTTGGCGGAGGATGAAGTCCAACAAATGTTGATCGGCATCAGGCATAAATTATATCCGATGACTGTACAATTGCTACCTTCTCGTAAAAAGTACTGGCTCAGTGCTGCCGCTATTTTTATTGGGTTAGTATGTAGCACATTTGTATACTTACAAAATACCAAAATAATAGAAGATGCTAATGGTGTTGTAAAAACAGATCAAATCATTATTCCTCAAGGAGATACACCTGTTCAGCAAAATAATGTTCAACCGGATATTCAAGTTGTGCCTCAAAGCACCATAAAAACACCTGTTAAACAAACCGCCAATCCTCGTAAATTACCTGCTCCATCTATTGCTCCTTCTGTCATTGTCAATGTGTTTGAGCAAGTCCTTGAAAAACAAGATGTTATACCTGGTTCAATCGTAAATTTAACTGAATTTAAACCGGAAATACCCCCCTTGCAAATGCTCCAAACTGGTATCCACTCGCCTGTTTCTATGCAATCCACACCACCGATGTATCCCCTTAGTGGAATAGCATTATCCGACAATACCCAGACTGTAAATCAGTCAACCACAGCATTTCAAAAATTACGCCTTGTTCTTACGCCACATTCATTTCCCAATACGGATGAGCGCGTTAGTATCGCTATGTTATTACCGGGTATATTTTTGTCTGGCGAATAGGGAAGGGGGCACACTTTTTTAAATTTCTTCAACATTATATCATTTCGCAGAAACCAATTGGTTCTCCGTGAAACAGCCAATTATTTATCCACTTTT
>JAAFHO010000481.1 GCA_013297575.1 Chitinophagales bacterium | reverse complement strand
GCGGTGCATATCTACATAAACAGAACTGCCCAGTAATATTTCATTACGCTCTACGCCGCTTGATCGCACCAAAATAGATACCACAGATCGCGGCAACTCCGTTTCAAAAGGCAATTTTATGCTCGACACTTTATGTGTTCCATTGGCAAAATTAACGGTAAGAGCAGCCGTATCAATGGTAGTATTATTGGCGTTTTTCCAAAATATTTTTACCCGTTTATTATTTGGGGTTAATACTTGTAAAGCAGGCGCAACCGATGGTTTAGCCACATTCCAACTACAGGATCGCATCTGTATTTCACCTGCACTATTGACAAAATAAGCAGTGGCTTGCATGTGTAAATCCACCGCAGGCAAAATAGAAGTCGGCATAACAATCGTCGTCGTTTTTTCACCGCTCAATGCCTGTTTTTTTTGCCAAATCGTATCGGCTAAATAAACTTGGTTTTTATACGTCTTATATACATTTGTAGCGGTAACCACAACATGCACATCAACGGCTGGCACAGGTTGCTTATTGGCATCTAAAGCACTGACAATCAATTGAATACTATCATTAGGCTGGTAATTGGAAGTTGATGTTTTCAGTTCATAGGTAACTGTATTTAATTGATAATCCTCGTACCGAAAAGTACCTTCTAATTGCCAATTGATATTTTCGAGATTGTATTGATCTTCGATACGCCAAGGCAATTCCTTTTTCAAAAAAATAACTTGGTAATCTCGATCCAACGTAAAGGAATCATTGAGTACGCATTGAAACTCATAGTTACCGGGCGAAGTAGGCGACAGCATCTTTTTGAAACAATCTTTTTGCCCATCATTGATCGTAAAGATAATTGGGCGTTTGCCGGGTTTGCCTTTTTTATTGGCAATATAAGCCTTGACTTTCAACGTATCGCCGGGCAGGTAACGCGGCTGACTGAAAACTACATATCCGTATATTCCTTTTTTGATTAACCGCTTTTTCTGACGGTTATAATGATTATTACTAAAACTATATCTCAAATTTCCCGAAAACGGATGCCGAATGATTTGTTTGGCTAAATATCCCAAGCGATATGGGTAAGCAAATACACGCCCAATACCGTGGTTCAAACGGTAGTACATACGCCGTCTGCGAAACGAAGACCAATTATCCAATTCATTGGTGATCGGTTGAAAGAGCAATTCATTACCTACATGCACCTGCAACATACCACTTTTTCTGCATTTTTTTAGCCAATAAGAGTTTGTTTTTTTGTTAAAAACCAAAGCATTCCCTTCAAAAATCAACTTCGCATCCTTTACCACCTGCGCTACTGAATCATAAACCGATATTTCCAACGCCTGCGCATTGGGGCGTATATAGAGCGAAAAAGAGTGGATTTGTAGTAATTCCATTTCCAAATGGTCGCCAACTGCCTGAAGTGCAATGTAACTGCCATAGGGCAAATTTCGAGTTGGTTTTATACCATGAAACGTGTCAATCGGCTGTTGTGCCAACAATTCGTCTGCCATAGTTGCCCAAAATGGGCATGGCCGAAGCATTTCTTGCTCTTTTTTGCAACCGATGAGGACTAGTGCTTTTTCAGGAGCAATACGATAAATTTGGCCAAATATGCTTGATTGTTGTGCATCATTGGTATCAAGGGGAAACTGCGCTTTTAGGCACAGCGGAAGAAAAATAAGGGAAGTAAAAAAAATGAGTTTAAGTGGATTCATACTAAATATATTTACATTTTTTTACAAACGCGTAGTTGCGCATTACTATTTGATGCGGAATAGATTCAGTTTTTCATGTTTTTACATAAAACTAGACAATAGTTTCGTGTCAAATTTGAAATGACGGAATATATGTGCCGAGCCTACGGCTCTCCATCTTCTACTAACACATCATTGCCAGCGGATTGAAATCCGCTGAACCGATATGTACAACGAGTTTTGAGAGCCGTAGGCTCGGTACATTTTGTTGTAGCGTAGGATTTCAATCCGCTGTGCATGTTACGCAACCATTTGAAAGCCATTAGGCTCGGTACATATTTTTCAATCACAATAAAAATCCGCCAAACCTATTTATCATGCCTCCACTCCATCCCAATACAAGTCCTCGGCTTAAATCCCGGCCAATTTCCTTGGGTAGCGTTCTCTTTCAAGTTCAAATATGCCCCCATATCTTCCCCTCTTAGGTATTGCGCCAAAAACGCGGTGACAAAGTGTTGATTGATATTATTCATCCTACGCTGATCCCATACCGAATCAGCAAAACGCAGGTATTCATCAATATGCAAACCCTCCTTTAATGCCTCCACTGGCGGCGGATTGGGTGCTACATTGTGCCGCGCATTCATATACGTCAACATATAGCGGTCGGCATTGGTACAACCTTTATAAATCGCTGCAATACCTTTTTCGTACATCGAAATATCATCTTCGCTACCTGCCACGAATAGAATTGGTTTTTTCATGCCCGTTAAACCCGTCGAATCCCATACGCCACTTGCCATGCCCCAAGGTGCAAAAGCCACCACGGCTTTGATCCGGCTATCCTGCGATTTCATATACGCTTCTGTTCCAGTTCCCCTCAATTCCAATGCCGTACTACCGCCAGTCATCGACTGAAAAAACTTCAAAGCCGCCGGACTGTAACCCGCACCCGCCGAGTTGAGCGCACCATAACCGCCCATGGAATAACCAATAATGGCGGTATTGGACGCATCTACAGCCCTAGAAAGGAAATGTCGGCTGCCGGGCTTGCCCAAGCGATCCATTTCATTCAGCACAAATAACTGATCCAAGGAGCGGTTGAGGAGCGTACTAGGGAAACCCGCAGCATCGCGGAACGTAGATTCTGTGTGGTCAATAGCCACCACAACATACCCTTTTGATGCCAAATTTTCAGATAAATAAGTAAATAATAACCTAGAACCCGTATAACCATGTGAAAGTATCACCAGCGGATAAGGCTTTTTACCTTTATCAATTTTAGCATTCCTGACACAACGGCCTTTGAATTGGAAGGGAATCAGCGGACGTTTAGGATCGCCGTTATTGCCCAATACTTCATCATATATTTCAATTTCTTTCTGGTTATCCTCCACGATGGCCGGATACCAAACCTCTACTCGAATAGGTCGGTCGTATTTAGGGGTTATGCCATCTTTCGTTTTTAGAATGTCCAATTGGTCTCGATTGGTCAAGTCCAAAGTTTGTACACCTACTTTATAGTTGCCTCTTTTGGCCAGTTCGGGCGCATCGGGTAATAGATCGCCGTAGATAAATTCATCGGTTGGCTCTGGGCCTTGATGCACTTTGGAGGACATGGCAAACAATGCGATAGCCACCATTGAAATCCAGATATACTTTTTTTGACTGGTCATAAATATTATTGTAAAAATTGAAAGAAGGACAAATGTAGGAAATATAATTCGATTGATAAGTATGTCTCCTAGTACTTAAAATCCCTAGCCAAAGCATGAAATTGATCATGAATCAAATATTAAATAGTACTTTTACCCCGCAAAAGAATAACAGAAAAATTTATATGAATATCGAAGCCATTCGAGATATTTGCCTTCAACTGCCCGATACCACAGAAGGTATCAAATATGGCGATCAACTTTGTTTTATGGTAGGTGGAAAGTCGTTCTGCTCTTCCAATATCAAAGACTTAGAACGCATTAAATTCAAAGTACCCGATGAAGATTTTGAAGTACTCTGCGAACAAGAGGGCATAACACCAGCGCCTTATGGTGGTGCGCGTTTCAAGTGGGTACAAATAGAAAACTTCGAATGCCTTACTGAAAAAGAATGGCTTTTTTACATAAATCAATCGTATCAACTCATCCAAGCAACCCTAAAAACCAATAAAACCAACAAGTCTAAAACAAATAAATAAATTACCATGCGTCACATTATACCTTTTTTACTCTTTTTTGTATCTTTTAGCCTCACAGGACAAGCCCTAAAAACCGATACTGGCATGCTACCAGGTGGTGGTTACGAAATTCAGGTACCCGGAAATTGGAATAAAAAACTCGTCCTATACGCACACGGATACGAAATACCCGATGGCTCGGCCAATAAAATTTATCCCAACCCAATGCTCAAAGTATTTTTGGATAAAGGATTTGCCGTAGCGCGTTCTTCGTACAGTAGAACAGGGTGGGCCATGCCCGAAGGTATAGATGCCACCGAGCAATTGCGCCAGTTTTTTATCAAAAAATACGGCAAACCAGATTCTACTTTTATTACCGGACACTCTATGGGCGGCGGTGTCACGGTAGCAACCATGGAAAAATATTCAAAATTTTATAACGGCGGATTAGCGCTGTGTCCGGTTGCAAGCCGCCCCTACGAATTGGTAAAAAGTGGCGCGTTTGATGCTTATATCATTTTTAACGCACTTTTCCCCGGCCATTTGCCTCCCCTGTCCGAGGTAACCAAAGTAAATTCAACGACTACTTTTACGGGCGACAGCAGAACCCGTTATCAAAAAGCATTGGATATTATTGAAAAAATAAAAACCACACAGGCCGATGATTTAGACTTTTTTGTACAATATACAGGGCTAAAAGCACAAGATTTGCCCGGTAATTTGCTCGCAATGGATGGATTTGTAAGGGATTTGGTCGCTCAATCGGGCGGTAATCCTTTCGACAATACCAATACGTTGTATAGTGGTTTTGCCAATAATTGGGACATTAATACCAAAGTAGAACGGCTCGCTGCAACGGTTTC
>JAAFHO010000480.1 GCA_013297575.1 Chitinophagales bacterium | reverse complement strand
AACCCCCAATCCAGAGCGTTTTTACAACCAATCGGCTGGTTTTGAGGATAAAAAACGGATGCGTCGTACCGAAGATTATGTTTTGGGCGTGTATGGTCGCTCCACTTCTGGCAAAGAACGACTGCGCGGTGTACAGCCCGGCGAGGGGACTTATACCGTCCTTTTGGGCGTATTTAGCAATAAAGATTATAGCCAATTTTATACTTTGGCGCACTTGTATTGGTTCAAAAACGATCAAGTACAAAAACGGTATTATACGGCACCGGTTGCCCTCAATATTAGCGATCATTTCCGCTTTGGTGGCGATATTCGCGATTTTAATAGCCTGATTACTAAGAAATTTCAGGCGCGGAGTTATGATTCGTTTTCGGAATATGCCGCCGATTTTATCCCTAAAATTGGAATGCGGATTTCGGAACGGAGCAATACCAATGCGGGTCGTACCAAACCGCTGAATCTATTGGCCAAAACCGCCGGTATCAAGGTGTTGGGTAATTTGGATGGTTTTATCCGCGAAAATATGCTCGATGAATCCAATGTGGAGCAGTATTTTGACCAACTCAAAAAAGAATACGCCGATATTTCGGAAACACAATTGAGCCTCGATAAAGCCAATAAGCAAGAACAAATGCTAATGCCTATGCTGGAGCATTATACGGCTTGGCTGACGGGTAAAGATGAATTTTATCGGCTGGAAATGGCGCAACGGGCTGTGTCGCCTTGGTTTGCCCAACAACATATTGCACTTTTGGAAACGGCCATCGGGCAACAAACCGAACAATTGGCGCTCACGACCGAACAACTGAACCAACTGGATCAGGAATTGGCGAAATACAGGCAGGAGGACAAGGATGTAGATTATCAAATTAAGCAAAACGACGCTGGCCAAAGATTGGAACAACTCCAACGCGAGCGCGCAGATGCCCAAAAACGCTACGAACAACAGCGGAAAAACGCAGATAATTATGCGCGATTGGCTATGTCGCTCAGTTTTATCCCAAACCCCGATGCGGCTATGTTTCACGCGCAAAAAAGCCAATTTGAAGCAGCGGGGATTAAAATTCAGGCACAACAACTGGCACAAACGGGTGTACGTGACGAATTGGTGGGACAAAAACGCGAACTGAACCAACGCATTTCGGCCTTGGATGCAGAATTGAACTCGTTGCGCAGCCGGAAAAATAATTTGCCTGCGGATCTGGTCGATATTCGCACACGACTTTGTCAGGCCAATGGCATTCCCGAAAAAGAATTGCCTTTTGTGGGCGAATTGGTACAGGTAAAAGCCCACGAACGCGACGAATGGCAATACGCACTGGAAAAACTTTTGACGCCTTTTTCGTTGCATCTACTGGTGCCGCAAAAGCACTTGCCGCAGGTGATCCAATGGACGCGCAACAACGACTTGGGTACTTTGCTCCGATTTACAGAAGCCGATGACAAAGCGAGCGAAAACCTCCAAACTGAATTGAGCAGCGATATTGCGGCCAATAAACTGGAAATCCAACCCAAATCGGGGTTTGCGCCTTGGTTAAGCACCGAATTACAACGCCGTTACGCGCATTTTTGTACCAGCGATACCAATGAATACAAACGCCATCAACAGGCGATTACGCCCGAAGGCTTGTACAAAAATGGTAAACAACACCAAAAAGACGACCGTAAAAACCGGAAAAATCAATATGTACTGGGCTGGAGTAACGAAGAAAAAATACGCAGCACAGCCGAGGCTTTGCGGGCAGCAGAAACGGAATTGCAACAATTGGAATTGCGGTTTGAACCCGTGGAAAAACAAATAGCGCAACTGATCCAAAAATTGGCCGACCTCCAACGCCTCTACGATTTTGAACATTTTGAGGCCATCAACCACGAGGATACCAAGGCGGAATTGGAGGAAAAAATAGCGCAAATTGAGCAATTAAGTGCTTCGTCGGAGCAATTAAAAACGCTACAAACGAGGCATCAATTGGTTAAAAAAAGCATAGAAACCGCAGAGAAAAAACGGGATCAATGTCTCCAACAATGCACATCCATTCAAGAGGCTATCCTGCGCAACCAAACGCTGTTAAATACCCAAAAAAGCGATGCCGCCGAACTGGACGACCGCGATTTGCGCGCATTGCAGCCTGCTGTGGCGGAATTGGGCGAACTGGATTTATTGAGTATTGAAAAGGCGAAATTGCAGATTAGCGGCAAGATTAATACCCAAATTAGTGGCATTAAAGACCAGCAAAGCAAACGCGAAAAAGACCTTTTGCTGCTGATGAACCAATTTAAAAATCCCAAAAAAGATCTTTTGGAGGCGTTTCCTACTTGGGCCAATGATACCTACGCGCTACCCGATGAACCGGCAATGGAGCATATTGGCCAATATACCGATTTGCTCGACCGTATCCAAGGCGACCAATTGCCTACTTTACGGGAGCGTTATCAGACCCGTGCGGGTAGCGATATTGGCAATGCGATGCAGGTGTTCCAACAACAACTCACCGAGCAATTGGCCGATCACGAGGAAAATATCCTTAATATTAATCGCTCGCTGAAATCGTTGCCTTATTCGTCAGATACGTATTTGCAAATTGTATCGGATCAAAATACGAGAAGAGGCCGAATTGGGGAGTTTTTTAGAGATTTAACGAATTGGGACTACGATCGGGCGGCGTATCGGTTGGCTTCGGCAACGGAACAGCAGGAAATATTGCGAGAAACCGTGCAGCGGATTGGTCTATTGATCCAGCGGCTAGACAAAGATAAAGATTGGCGGCTCGAGGTTACAGATGTACGCAACTGGCTTACGTTCAGGACGCAACAAGTGTATCAATTGGATGATGCACCAAAGCCGGGGACATTGCTGGATAGCACAGGTGCGCTTTCGGGTGGCGAACAGGCCAAATTGACTTATACGGTGCTGGCGGCTGCTTTGACGTACCAGTTTAATATCAGTGCGGATAGCCGAAATGCCAAATCGTTCCGGTTTATCATGGTGGATGAGGCATTTAGCAAACTTGATCCTGAAAATAGCACGTATTTGTTGGATTTGTTGAGTAATTTGCATTTTCAAATGCTGTTGATTACGCCTAATTCTAATGTAAAATTGACGCAGGATAGGATGTCGCACCTTATTTTTGTAAAAAAAGAGGACGAAATGCCACCGCGTTCTTCGGTGCATGTGTATTCGGTGATGGAATTGGCGCAATTGCAGGCAAAGCGGGTAAATGGGTAATGATTACTATTGAAAGAATAAAAAATAAGGCAGAGACCTATTATTACGAATGGCTCAAAGGCATTGCCGACCACGATGCACCTTATACGCCTTTGGTGCTTCCAAGAATTGCGGATGATGGATCGCTTCAAGAAGACAGACTGGCATTGATGGAGCAACTCGTTGATGGTTCAAAAAACAAACTCGGGCAAGGTTATTGGATCGAAACAGCAGTGTCGGGAGGTAGGGGAGGTAGAGTGCCACAAAGCAAAATCAAAAAGATTACCTTTGAAACACCCGACGATTTATTGTTCTTTTTGGATAAAAAAGCGGCATTTGAAGCGTTCAATACAACATTAGCGCACATTCGGGCTGTTGCGCCGCATTTGCAGGAATGGACGGTGAAGCAGGCGAAAATGGTAGAGCAAAACACTGAAATTTGGCCTGCTTTATTGGCGGTTGTGCATTATTTTAGAGACAATCCTAGTCCCGGTGTGCCGCAAAGGTTGCTGCCGATTGAAGGTATTGATACAAAGTTTATTGGCAATAATAACGCGCTCTTGTGCAGCCTTATTGATGCCACCATTCCGCCTGAATATGTGGATAAAACTTATTCTGATTTTGAACGAAGGTATAAATTACAAGATAAAGAGCCGTTTATTCACTGCTATTTTAACGATCCAAAACTCGTAGCACATTACCACGGGTTTACGTCGTTGGCATTTCCGGTGAATCAATTGGCGCGACAAAAACAACCTGTCGAAACGGTAATTATTGTAGAAAACAGCCATAGTCCACAGCAATTATTGAAACATGAACTGCCTCAAACCTTGATTGTTTTTGGAGGTGGCTACGGCATAGCAGTACTCAAAGAAGTACATTGGCTACGCGATGTTCGATTGTTATATTGGGGCGATTTGGATACGCACGGTTTGGATATTTTGAGTAAGGTACGCTCGTATTTCCCTAATGTGCAGCCGATTATGATGGATAAAAACACTTTTGAAACGTATCAAAATTATGCGGTGGGGGATAAGCCTTTTAAGGGTGAAGTACCCACTTATCTGACAGCAGAAGAGCAGGTCTTTTTTGCCTTTTTAAAGGAAAATGGGTGTCGGCTGGAGCAGGAGCGGGTGCAGGAAGTGGATATTATGGGTAAAAAAAATAGCGTTTAACATGGTCGCATAAAATTGCTATAAGTTAAACGCTATTTTTTATTCTTTATATAAGATGGGATATCGGATACTCCAATAAGAAGAGATTACTTACCCGTCACGCCATCATTACGGATCATATCATTCATAATACGAAGTGCTTCCAAGAGTTGCACGTCTTTTTTGCGTTCTTTGATCCAGTCGTCATTGCGGGCAATACGCGATGTATCCACCTGAATATAGGACATATCCGCTGTTAGATTTTTGATATTAAAACCATCAACTGGTTTAAACATATCTTCGTATTGATCAGATTCTGCTTGTTGCTTTTTGCTCCAAGTACGGTATTTAGCCGCTTGCAGTTCAAA
>JAAFHO010000488.1 GCA_013297575.1 Chitinophagales bacterium | reverse complement strand
CAGGGTAGCCCTTCCAAGCAGTAGTCGGGATCGGGTTCGGGATCTGGGTCGGGGCGGCAGGACAAAATACATATCGTACTTATGAGTGCTAGTACAAGGGTGAGGTAAAGTGATGTTTTTTTCATGGTGTTGTTTATTTTTTAAAAATGGATAATAAATTTTATTGAAGGATAAGAAACAAATGGGTACTGAACTGCGTAGTTACAAATCCCGCCACAAAGATAATAGTGAAATTTTCCGAAAACCAAGCATTTTTTTCCACGATTCGTGGAATTATGCAATAAAAATTTCCACGAATCGTGGAAAATTTGTTAATTCAGGTACTTTACACACCTATTTTCATTCTCCTTTTGTTAGGAAAATGTAAACTCAAAAATAAGTTACTTTTGTACCCTTAACTTTTGTGTTCCATCCACGAAGTATTGTACTCAAAAATAGGACTTTTATCCTGTCAATAATCCGTATATAATTCTGAAATGTGCTCGAAACTACAACAAAACTTCAAAGACAAGTACCCGCAAGCACTCCGAAGCCATGAACGTAGGATCAGATAAGATAAGGCGTACTTTTTTGCAAAAGTAAAGGATGATGTGGCGGATTGTTTGCTATCTTCTATGAGCAACTAGTTCATGTTGTCTGTTATCTTTTTACTCTGGAACATAACGAAGATCAAAACGACCATCAGTAATGACTATTGAATCAGAGCGGTCAGTAATTCTGTGATTTTGGCCCCGGTAAAGGGTAAACTGAAAGAAGCCCGCTACAAAGTTTCTAACAGTATCAATATGAGTAATCTTCAAAAAGTTACTGTTGCCTAAAGAAGAGGTATCCGCATAATAACCACGTTGATTAATAAACTTTACAACTGTATTAAGGGGCTTACTAAAATCTGAGTTAGTTGTATATTGGTTAGGCAAAAAATAAGAAGGTGCATAACTAATTGTTAGCTTTCCATCACCACTACTCCAATGGGTCTTGGTATTGATTTCACCATAACCAAGCCAAAGGTACTGTAAGTACCAGGCCCTCCAATTGAAACACCATGTGGTACGCTTACTTTACCATTTACTAAACAACCAATAGTATTCCGGCCTTCTTGGGTTATAGCAGGGAGCGTATCCCAGTAATTAATATGGATAGGTGGCTCGACATACGGTAAGGTAGGATTAGTTTTTTGACAGGCGTTCAGGCATAAGAAACAGATCGTTACGCCGAAAAATAGTAGTGACTTACCCACTTCCTTTATTTCAGGTTCATTAAGTGTCCATTTTTTATGGTTTTTATCTTTTTTAATGAACATGGCCATATGAGCACTTAGTAAAAGGAGGTTGTTTGAGAAACGGTGGACTGGTTTATTCGCCAATATTGTAGCAATTAGCCAATAATAAAGTACTAGAATATAGTTGTTTTTCATAAGTAAAGTGTATAAATGTTCAGAAAAGTGCTTATTATGAAGTTCCTTACAACAACACAATTTCCTCCCCGACCCGAATAACACCTTCCTCATTTCCCGTCCAAATTACATTTTGGCCAAAGAGGATTTTTTTGCCTTCCATCCGATAAGTAGAGAGTGTTTTGAGTGGTTCTGCGCCTTTTGCGGCTGTTTTTTGGTC
This sequence comes from Chitinophagales bacterium, assembly GCA_013297575.1. GTDB lineage: Bacteria > Bacteroidota > Bacteroidia > Chitinophagales > Saprospiraceae > M3007. The sequence goes on along the minus strand of JAAFHO010000488.1, from coordinate 3,061 downwards.
AATGGTGGTGATCATGCAGCGACCACAGGGTTTTACGCCTTGGAAATGCTGTTCCCCAATTTTAAAATGCCCAAAACTGTCCTCATCATAAGCCGCAGTACCCGAAAATACGAGGTTGGGGCGAAAACGATTCATCGGGACAGGTTGCGCCAAGCGGCTGTTCAAATCATCTAAAGAAGCGGTGCCAATGAGCAAAAAAGGAAATCCATCGGCAAAACTCACATATTGGCCTTCGGGCGCAAAACGCGGATCAGCAATGCGTTGGGCAGCAGCGGGCATGGCCACTAGATGCACGGGTTGGTCTAGTTTTTCCGAAAGCCACTCATCTGCTTCATCGCCCACCAGGGTGGCTACTACATCATCGTCCCAGACGGTCACATCAATTTCGCTATCCGCATAATCACTTGATAACAAAGGAATTGCAATGCGGTCGTTGGGTGCATTCCGGTCAAATAATACTAAATACGGTGGTTCAATTACAGTACCAATTTGCGCCATTGCAGGTATTTCGCGTTGGGTAATAAATTGCCCTGATGGATCGGTAATCATCCAACGGCGGTCGTATTGCAAGCCCCGTAGTTCTACTTTTGACTCGGTGAGCCGAATACCCGCTAATGATTTTACGGGATAAATATAGATGTCGGTGAGTTCTAATTTCATTGTTTAATTATTCTTTACTGTCGCGAATGAGCCAACGCACCATAATAGGTACCAGCAACAAATCGCAAAAAACAGCACCTACTAATGTTACACTAACCAATATACCCACCACCACAGACGGCGGATGAATAGAGAACAAAAGTACTAAAAAACTAAAGAATAATATAATACTACTCAAACACATGGCTTTTCCGGTTTCGGCCATCGTTTGTTCCAAAGCGGCTTCTACCAATAGCCCTTTCCTTCGATAGATTCTAAATGCGCTCAAAAAGTGGATCGTGTCATCAGTGGCGATACCAAATACAATACTGAAAACCGTGGCAATACCTGCTTCCAGCGGAATATTCAGGAAGCCAATAATAGCAGCGGTAAATAAAAGTGGGAATACATTGGGGATGGTAAAAATGAGTACCAACCGCCAATCCATAAATAAAAACGCCATAATTAAAGCCACAATGAGGATAGAAGGTATCAAACCTTGTAGCATATTATCGCGAATATACATGGAATTTTTATCTAGCACAAGCCCTGTACCCGTAATTTTAAACTTGACAATCGAGGAATCGGTATTGGCTTTCCACCAGCTTTCCATTTGTTTTTGGTACATCACCACGGTATCGCGGCCTACATCGAGCATCCTGACTGCTATCCGTGCTTTTTTGTGGTCTTTACTGAGGAGTACTTCTGCTGCGGAACTGGGTGCTTTTTCGGCCAAACGTTTGTAACCTTCGTACTCTTGTATGCTGTCGGGCAGTCGGTATTCGGCGGCGCGGTTGCCATAGTTCATGGCATGGAGGCTTCGGTAAATATCATTGACCGAAACAATGGTCTTGATGGGTGGGTAAGTGCGCAGGTGTTGTTCCAATTTGTCCATCTGTTGCAGCACTTCAAAATCGTCGGCATCGCGGCCATTTTGGGCAAAAACAGCAAATTCGACAGGACGGAATCCCGAAAATTTCTTTTCAAAAAACAAAAAATCTTCGGTAATTTTTTCACCACGTGGCAGGTTGGATTTTAAGCGGTAATTGGTATTTATTTTTGAAATGCCCACCAAACAAGCGATACCTAAACCCAAAGAAACCCAAAGAATTAAAGATTTTTTATTTTTGGTAAACACGTAAGTCGCGGCCATAAAACGATCCCAAAATTCATATTCTTTGGTGGGTTTTATTAAATCTTCACTCTTAAATCGCGGTAATATGGCCCATAACCAGCCATATATCACAAAAAACGCCGTAATTACGCCTATCGCAGCATTTATGCCAAAGTCCTGAATGGGTTCGTTGCGGTTGGTGACCAAGGAGGCAAAACCAATCGCCGTAGTGACACAGGTAATAAAAGTGGCCAGTCCTATTTCTTTCATCGTGAGGCGAATGGCATCGTAGGGTGCCAGTCCTTTGCCCATTTCGTCGAGGTATTTGGAGGTGATATGTATGGTATCGGCCACACCTACGATACAGATCAAAACAGGATACAAAGCGGCCAATACATTTAATTCGCGGCCAAAAGCACTGAGCAGTCCCACAAAAAACAACAACGCCAGTCCGATACCTGTCATGGAGATAAATACTGTTTTCCAGCGGCGGAAAATAAAGAAGAATATGGCAGCCGTGAGTAAGGCTGCAATCACAGTAGAAACCGTTACTTCGCGCCGTTGCATCCAGACCAGTTCTTTTTGGAAACATGCGCGCCCAAGAATATGAACGCCCTCAAAGGGGTATTGCACCTTTAAGGCATTGAGTTTTTCCATCAATTCCTCGGCTTGTTCTTGGGTGGACTTATTCACAGTTTTGATGAAAACCACGATCGAAGTAGCATCTTCGGAGATCAGGTTATTGACAAAACGGCGGTCTTGTAACACCTGTTCGCGGTCTGTTTTATAAAACTCGGGCGCATCAATATGTATGATAGGAACAGCCGTGATGCCAAATGGTGTTTTTAGCGGATATTTCAGTTCAGTCAACGATGTAGCCGAAGTGATATGCGGCAATTCGCTGGCTTTGAGGGTAAAATCGTGGAATTGCGCCAAAAAAGTACTATCAAAAATACCATCTTTGCGTTCAACGGCGACCAAAAGGAAATTATCGTCGTTTTCAAAATCTTTGATAAATTCTTTAAAAAACTCCCAATCGGGGTCTCCTTTGGGGAAAAACTGTTCAAAATCAAAGGTGAATTTCAAACGAAACAGGAAGAAAATACTCAAAGCCGTGAGTATGGCGTAAATGCCGAGCAATAGATTGCGTTGGGAGTGCATAAGTGATAGCGGTTTGTACTGTTTTAACGTGCCATTAAAACTTGTTCTATCTTAAAAGGTTTATAGCGTTTTATTATTTGGATTCGGTCTGATTAGTGTTGACCACCTCCAATGTACCTTTTGCCTTATCGTCCCATCGTTCTACGG
>JAAFHO010000479.1 GCA_013297575.1 Chitinophagales bacterium | reverse complement strand
TTAATGTGCATATCGCTATGCCCCAACCTCGATCAATTCCTCCGACAGTCTGCATCAAAATACCTAAAGCAACCAATTGGGCTGCAATCCAACTAAAGTACGATGGCACCATAAAAAAGGCCGAAATCACCTCTGTGGTTTTATTAAAACGCAGTTTAAAAAAATCACTAAACGTAAGGAGATTAAGTTTATACAGGGGTTTTGCGACCAAAACACCCGCTAAAACAAGGCATAAAGCCGCTCCAAATGGGTCTTCAATAATCCCTTGTATGCCTTCATCCACAAATCTTGATGAAGCCCCCATGACTGTTTCTGAGCCAAACCAAGTAGCAAATAAAGCACAAGCGGCCATAAACATGGGTAATTGCTTGCCAGCAACGGCAAAATCAGCCGCCGTTTTTACCTTTCGTCCTGCCCACCAACCAATAGCAATGGTGACCAACATATAGGCAAAAATAAATCCAAGAAGGGTAGTGTTTTGCAATAGTGATAAAAAAATAAGAGGTGAATAAACCTTATGTCACTTTATTTTTGTGAAGGCCGAAATTAGGGATTTTGGGTTGCTGCAATGCGCTTTTTGCAGCCGTAATAGGTTAATTACGGCGAAAAAAGGAAAGAAGCAGAGGGCCAAAAGGCCAATTTCGGTCAAAAAAATAAAGTGACATAAGGTCTAATAAAAAAAACCGATTAAAAAGTTCCGTTGGAGCCCTTTTAATCGGTAAAATTACATACAATTATTTATTTGGATCGCCTTTATATCGACGCAGCTGGTGGTAGTACAATTTTAATACCCAATTCCTCCAGTTGCTTTTCTTTAATGCCATCTGGTGCATCAATCATCATATCGCGGCCTTGGTTGTTTTTAGGGAACGCAATAAAGTCACGGATCGAATTAGCACCATTCATAACTGCATTTAAACGATCAAAACCAAAAGCAATACCGCCATGTGGTGGTGCTCCATATTCAAATGCACCCAACAAGAAACCAAATTGTGCTTCTGCTTCTTCCGGCGTAAACCCTAATAACTTAAAATTACGTGCTTGCAAATCACGGTCGTGGATACGAATTGATCCTCCACCGATTTCAACACCGTTCAATACTAGGTCATAAGCATCAGCGCGCATACTTTTCAGTACCATTCGATCATCAGACTCCATTTTCACAATATCCTGTGGCTTAGGCGATGTGAACGGATGGTGCATCGCAAAGAAGCGATTTTCATCTTCATCCCATTCCAGTAACGGGAAATCGACGACCCAAAGTGGTTCAAATTTCTTAGGATCGCGCAATCCAAGGCGTGTACCCATTTCCAAACGCAATTCACACAATTGTTTACGCGTTTTTTCGTCTTCTCCACATAGTAAAAACAACAAATCACCTGGTTTAGCGCCACATTGCTCCACCCATGATTTCAAATCTTCTGGTGTATAGAATTTATCCACCGATGATTTTATGCTACCATCTGCTTCATATTTTACATAAACCAAGCCTTTTGCACCTATTTGTGGACGTTTTATCCATTCTGTAAGTTCGTCGATTTGCTTGCGTGTATATTCTGCACAACCTGACGCGCATATAGCCAATACAGATTCTGCGCTATCAAACACGGGGAAGCCCTTGCCTTTTGCACTGCTCGATAAATCTACGAATTCCATTCCAAAACGAAGGTCTGGTTTATCAGAACCAAAGCGGAGCATGGCTTCGTCGTAGGTCATGCGGGGGAACTTACCCAATTCAATGCCCAGTGCTGTTTTGAAAAGGTATTGTGTTAACCCTTCAAACATATTAAGGATGTCCTCTTGGTGCACAAACGACATTTCACAGTCAATTTGCGTAAATTCGGGTTGCCGATCCGCACGTAAATCTTCATCGCGAAAACATTTCACGATTTGGAAATATTTATCAAAACCAGCCACCATCAAAATCTGCTTAAATGTTTGTGGTGATTGTGGTAAAGCGTAAAACTGGCCTTTATTCATACGAGAAGGCACTACAAAATCGCGCGCACCTTCTGGTGTAGATTTAATCAAAAATGGCGTTTCTACTTCTATAAATTCCTGCGATGCGAGGTATTTACGCGTTTCGATGGCTAAGTTTGAGCGGAATATCAGATTTTTCTGAACAATATTGCGCCGAAGATCGAGGTAACGGTATTTCATGCGTACATCATCACCGCCGTCCGTTTCATCTGAAATGGTGAAAGGTGGTGTCTTTGCTGCATTCAAAATACGCAACTCTTTCACTTTTACTTCAACTTCGCCCGTTGGGATTTTTGTTGTTTTAGAAGCGCGTTCGATTACTGTTCCAGTTGCTTGTAACACAAACTCTCGACCCAGCGATCGCGCTATTTCAAACAAATGCTTGTCGGTATAATTCTCATCAAATACCAACTGCGTAATGCCATAACGGTCACGCAAGTCGATCCAAAGCAGGCTGCCTTTATCGCGAATCGTAGCAGACCATCCAGAAAGTGTTACTTCTGTGCCTACATCGGAAATCCTCAAATCGCCGCAATTGTGCGTACGGTACATAGTATAATGGTTTAATTTTATTAAATGAAGATGCAAAGGTACATTAAGTTCCGCTTTTAGACAGAATAAGATTTTACTTTATGTCGATTAGTTTTTATTCTTTTTTAAAAAAGAGCGACTTTTGTACTTTGAAAATAAACGCTATTATGCACAATTATACCACACGAATTACTACGGTCATTTTTTTTATTTTTACACATGTTTCAATCATCCTTAGCCAGCAAAACAACTGGGTGGTTGAAAAACTACCTGAAATCATTAATTCAAAATTTGATGAAATAACACCTGTTCCCTCTCGCGATGGGAAAACGCTGTATTTTACAAGAGTGGGTTATCCTGATTTTAATCGAACGCTTATTTTTGACACTATCAATTATCAAGAGAAACTAAACGAAACAAAATACATGGACATGTTGGGGCGATTATACGGCGAATTGGGGCAAACGGTACTTGGTGAACCCTATCGCTCCAAATTTAACCAAGATACTTGGCTGAGTAATAGCGATACGGCTGGAGGCTTTTCGATTATTGAGCACCCGGGCTATCCTTTAAACAATGCGCTACCCAATAGTCTAGTCGCGATTACGCCTGATCCTAAGGCTTTTTATATCTTAAATCAATTCAAACCAGAGGGCGATATGAAGAAAGGGTTTTCGGTTATTCGCAAACAATCCGATGGCACATGGTCATTTCCTCGTCCCGTTGTAATTAAAGACTACTACACTATTACGTCCGATGTAAATTTAACGATGAGTTTTGACGGCAAAGTTTTAATCCTTTCCGCATCTCGTTTCGACTCCCGCGATCTAGATCTTTATATTTGTTTCAAAGAAGGTGAGCACCAGTGGAGTACACCAAAGCATTTAGGCAATGTCATCAATTCATCACGCAGAGAAATGACACCCTATTTATCAGAAAACAACCAGACACTCTACTTTGCATCGGACAGAGGAACAGGGACAGGAGGATTGGATATTTTTATGACAAGACGAGAATCGGACTCTTGGTTTGATTGGTCGCCACCAATTCAATTGATTGAGCCTATTAATTCACGATCGGATGAATCACAGCCGTATTTCAATATGACGACTGGTAATTTATACTTCACTTCCAAAAGAGATGGCAGTAGTGATATTTTTCGTGTAAATATTGCACCGCCACAGGCTACTGAGTTGGTGATTAAAGGCAGAGTAATCAATGCCAAGACAAATTTCCAGATGAAAGATGTACGCATACAATATACTTTTGAAGGCGAAACAAGGGATACATTAGTCTCACCGAATGGAGAGTACACGTTAAAAATACCAAAAGGCGTCAAAGTACTTATCAATGGTTTAAAACAAGGTTTCAATGGCAAAGTAGAGCAAGTGCTTTTCAGGCAGGATTACTACTATTTTCAGGATTATTATGTCGTTGATTTATTGGTCGAGCCACTAGAAGAAGGATCCAAAATTGAATTACAACCTATTTTTTTCCAACAGTCAACAGCGTCAATACTGGAACAATCTTATGGAGAACTCAACAACTTAGCAGATATACTTACCAGTATGCCAAGTATGCACATTCAAATAGATGGCCACACAGACAATAATGGCAAAGAAGAAGACTTGATTCAATTATCATTAGACCGAGCCAATGCAGTAAAGGAGTTCCTGAGCACCAAAGGTATAGATAACAGCAGAATAAAAACCACTGGTCAAGGATCAACAAAACCGCTTAATGATAATACTACGGATGAACTGCGCCAACAAAACCGCAGGGTAGAAGTGGTTGTAACTAAAATTTAGGAGGATAGTAGTCTTTGGGGTTAGTCATTTTTTGTGGGCGATAAGCGCATCTCCATTCTTTTCAATGGAGAAACACGCTTGTTCCACGTGGAACAAAAGCAACAGCAACAGCATTTCTCCACGAATACCTTGACTAAAAGGTTTAATCTTTAGCAAAGCAAACCTTGCATGAAAGATAGTTAGGAGTGCACCTGAAAAAATAAGCCTAGATAAATTAGTAGTTAGGAATCTTTCATAAAAACTTAGATGCAGCGCACTGTAATATTTGCAGCAAAAACGGGTGAAATCAAATTTGAAGATGCAGCGCAGTGTGGTATTGCATTAGATATTGCGGCGCGCTGCACCTTATCTTTTTACCCGAACGCCCCGAATATTTTATAGACTTCGTTCCACGTGGAACAAAATTAG
>JAAFHO010000048.1 GCA_013297575.1 Chitinophagales bacterium | reverse complement strand
CCCACGTTTTTGTCGCCATCAATCGTATAAACACTAAAATTATCTCCAATATTACCTGGGCGTGTACCTTGATACTTCGAGTAATATGTTTTAGCATCCATAATTTGGTATAGCGAATATGGATCGCGCATCACACGTGTATTTAAGTCAAAACGCTCTACACGCATACCAAGACTAAAGATCATCTTATTAAAGGTGAACTTATCTTTGATATAGGCTGCTTGATAGAGCGGAGTCAATGGCGCAATTGGAAAATTACGTACGCCCTCTGCATCGCGGCTAGTAAAGAAATCATTAAAGGTAAAGCCATTGCCTAAGCGATTACCCAAATAATCGTACCCGCGATAAGTCAACCGACCGCCATCTAAATCCGTCAGTTCCTGTGGAGAGAACATATCCAAACGCAATTGATCCGGAGTCAACTCCAAAGGATTAATCCAAACTTGCTCAGAAACACCCAGTTCTTTGCGTATTTCTTTGTAAAAACGCGCATCTGTTTGTGGTGCAATAGAATAAGGATGTATTTCAACAGGGATACCATTAACAATTTTGATCTCGATCGGTGGGCAGGTATCGCACAGACCATTGTGGTGGCGGTTAGCCAATTGGCGAGCCAAATCCCATAGGGTAGATGGGCGTAAATCCCATTGGCGATTGGTGCGTTGTTCGTTCAACAAACCAAACTGGATATTATGTGTACCAGTTTTACCCAATTTTAAGTCAAAATTACTCGATGCATTCAAGGTAAAAATATCATCCTCTGATTTGAATGCTTGGTTGTAAACACGGTTAATATTGGCATGCATACTACTCCAAATATCGTCATAAACCGTAGAAAAACGACCATTCTGTACAAAATATGAGTTAATATTTTCAGGATCAGCAAATTCATTATAGGCCTCTAAGCCAGGGTTGGTTCCTGTAGATTCGAAACCAACAAACCGCTCACCATAACCTACGTGGGATAAGATTGGTCCAACGGGATTGATAGCAGTATCCAAAACATACTTAAACTTACCAATATACCCATAGTCAAAAAAGTTGTTACCATGACGTGGGTCTTCGGTATGTTCGTTAGCACGCTCGTAACCAAACTGTATTTGATAACTTGCATTAGCAATACCAAATTTACTCTTACTTTCTTTTTCAGGGTTGCCAAGGCGGTGACGGAAACGACCCAATACACGCTTGCGTTGATTGTAACGCGTTGGATTGTTGTGTGAATTAAGTACTTGCCAGTGTGTGCTGGTAGTACTACCCTGATCGCCAGGTGTAAACTGGTTACGAGTATCTCTAAAGGTACCTGTGAAACTCAAGTCTATTTGTTCCGTAAAACGGAAATCCAATTTACCAGTCAAGTCAAGATCCCTGCGTCCTTCAAACGGACGATAGCGCATCATATTCACACTATCATTAGTAAGGCGTTCAGCAGTATTGATGATGGCTCCACGGTTGCGAGAGAGTGGGTGCTGTTGGAGATAATCCAATACACTGCCTTCTTCAAATTGGCTACCAAAAGGTTTGTCATTGCCAAGGAATTTACCCTTAGCACGTGCTACACGCAATGCTGGTGGATCGTCATCTTTTTGTGAATTATACTGCCCCGACAATCGGAAACCCAACAACGTACGCTCTGGACGGCCTTCTTGCTTTTTCAACTTAATGATTGGACCGCTTATATTAGCGGTCGCGAGTAAAAAGCCATAAGGATCCAAGCCATTAGAATTTTCTACCTCCACACTACCGTTGTATTTACTCGCTGGTCCTTTTGAGGTAATAGAAATGACACCACCAGTTACGTCACCGTACTCTGCTTGCAAACCACCCGTAATTACCTGTAACTGTTCAATATCCTGAACATTTAAAGTATTTCCGGATACGCGAATACCATCCACGTAATAGTTCGTACCATTAGCACGCGAACCTTTGATCGTCACATCGCCACCATCAATAGAAGAAGTACCTGCTGTCGTAGCAACGATAGCGTTTACACTCCTAGTGGGGAGGTTTTTGATCTGTTCGGAGGTAAGGGTTTGGCCGCCGGAGGTCTGATCTTGTTTGATCAGTGGCACTTTGTAAAAAACGACATCAACAACACCAAGCGTTGTGTTGTCCGACATTTCAATTTTGAGCGTGTTAAGCTCACCCGATAAAACTTGGACACCCTGCAATTCCTTCATTGCAAATCCTGTATAACTTACTTGAACAGTGTAAGTACCAGCATCCACTTGAATACGAAAATCGCCAGAAATGTCCGTAATTGTACCACGTAAAAGGTCCTTCCCCTTTATGATTTTTACAGAAGCGCCTATCAGCTCTTCTTGCGTATTGGCATCTGTCACCTTACCCGCAAGGAAGGTTTGTGCCAACACCGCAGAACTCCACCCGAGGAGCAACATGAATGTTAGTAGTAAAGAACGTACCATATTAAAATGATTGATTAATGATTATTACTAATTTTAGATATGAGATATGAACGATGAGCTATGACTTACACCAAAACCCAAGGTATTACTTCCTAAATGACTAGCTCTAATAAATAAGGAACTCTGAGGCAATCCTATTTTACCCACACCTACCCTTAATTAAAAAAACTTCCTTTTTAATTTCTCGATCAACATTTCCGCCATCCTTCGCTTGGACTCTTGTGTCCATCCTGCGATATGAGGCGTTAACACCACTTGATCGAACTGATATAGTTTTTTGAATTGCTTTTCCTCGGTTTCGGTGAATGTTTTCGGTTTTTCATTTTCAAATACATCTAAACAAGCACCGCCTATTTGTCCCGTTTCAAGTGCTTCAATCACCGCTTTTGTATCCACCACTTTTCCCCTTGAAGTATTGACCAAAACAAACCCTTTGCGGCACTGTTCAATAAATTTCTGATTTACCAAATGTTTGGTCTCTGAATGGAGCGGCAAATGTAAGCTAATGATTTGTGAATTTTCTTGTATCTCGCTTAAAAATTGTACTTCCTTTACCCATGGCATATGATCAGCATAGCCGGAATAGAGGTATTTATCATAAGCCAACACCTGCATCCCTAACCCCGACAACTTGGCAGCAAAACTACTTCCTGTATGCCCAAACCCCACAATTCCAATCGTTTTACCCATCAATTCCCAGCCCCTATTGGCTTCTCTATGCCATTCCAGTCGCCTTACTTCGCGATCAGATCGGCACAAATTATTCGCCAATGATAACAACATTCCCAAGGCTTGTTCTGCCACTGCATTCCGGTTACCCTCGGGGCTACTCACCACAAAAACACCTTTTTGGTCGGCGTAAGGACGGTCTACTATTTCCATTCCCGAGCCAAGCCTCCCCACAAATTCCAGTTTAACAGCGCGATCAAGAAAAACTTGATTTACATTTATTTTACTGTTAATAATCAATCCAACATACGCTGGAATTTTTGCCAAGGTTTCTTCAGGGCTAATTTCCGGGAAAAAATCGCAGAAATAGCCCATTGCAGTCAACTGTTCTATCAAATATGGATGACAATCATCCGTAATGAGTACTCTTTTTTCGCTCATTTTATGCATCAAAAGTATAACCTATTAAATATAACGTGTGGTACAATTGTGTGAATGCACCATTTGAATGACTGAATGCGTCCAATCGTTTCGTGAACAATTATAAAAAATCCAATTATCCGTCGGAACTTTGCAGCGGACTAGGACAAAGCATATTCACCGTCCTTTTCCGCTGCAAAGGTATTTATTCGTTCGCATGAGAATTTTCTTTTTTTTAGTATTGACTATTTTAGGCATCACTGCTTGCCAAACAAAAAACCCAAAGGCCACTGAAAAGCATAGCCTTTCCTGTTATATCCGCGTATTGGAATCAGAAGGTCGTGTTCGCGCAGAAGCCACCATGAGTACTAAGGTACATCCAGATTCCACCAGCCACCCGATCGAAGTGCCCAATGGCATTCTTTATCAAGGTACGCTGATGAATTTAATCCCAAACCAAGGACTTACTTACTTCAAGGATTTTCCTGGCGCGTATATGGAAGACCATAAGTTTACTTGGGAAGGCATAGACCGAGCACCAATGGCACTTTCAGTAAAAATGAACAGCATCAAAAAGTTTAGCTTTGGTCAAAAGACTATTTCTGCCAGCAAGCCTGCTACACTTACTTGGGAAAATAATGGACTCGAAAAAGGAGAGTCTTTAGTTTTGATTTGGGAAAATGCCAAAGAAAACCGTACTGTGCCTATGGAATTATATATACAAGGTACATTCCCTAAAATTGAGTTTCCCGCAGGAAAAATGAAAGAGCTCTCGCCAGGAGTATGGACATTGTATGTGGTACGCAAAAAACTTACCCGCTCTGAAGTGGGTAATGTGAGTACCCAAACCATTATGGAGTTTTATTCTCAAACCGATACTTTAAACGTGGTGCAATAGACTATTTGATTACCTTTGCCACCTATTTTCTTTAAATTATTGGTATGTTTATTTCTGGAATACAGCAAATGGGTATAGGTGTTACCCATGTACAAGAGGCGTTTGAATGGTATAATATTCATTTTGGGATGGATGTCCCTATTTTTGAAGAAGCCGCTACTGCTGGTTTGATGCTACCATATACTGGTGGCGAACCCCGCGATCGGCACGCAATACTCGCACTCAATATGCAGGGCGGTGGCGGCATGGAAATATGGCAATACACGAGCAGGATGCCACAACCACCTGCCTTCCAACCACTTTTAGGCGATATTGGTATTGGTATTTGCAAAATTAAATCCAAAAATGTAGAGGAGTCCTTTCATTTTCTCCGCAAAAAGGGAGTAAATATACTCACCAATCCCGCTGCACGCCCCGATGGCAAAATGCACTTTTTTGTAAAAGACCCTTATAACAACCCTTTCGAAATTGTAGAGGCCAGCGATTGGTTTGCTGCCTCCTTAAACCATTATTCGGGTGGTGTTTATGGTGCTGTAATTGGAGTATCCGATATAGAAAAATCCAAAAAATTTTACGCTGATATTTTGGGCTACGACACCGTTGTATATGATCAAACTGGCGATTTTGAAGATTTACATGGCACAGATGGCGGCTTTGGACAGTTTAGGCGTTGTTTGTTGCAACATAGCGAAGTGCGCAAAGGGCCGTTTAGTCGCTTATTGGGTGCTACTGAAATAGAACTAGTACAAACCATGGATCGTACGCCGCGTCCAATTTTTGAAAACCGCTTTTGGGGTGATTTAGGCTATATTCACCTCTGTTTTGATATAACGGGCATGGCCGAACTTAAAACGATTTGCGCTGCCAAAGGCCATCCTTTTACTGTTGATTCAAGTGGCTCTTTCGATATGGGCGAAGCCGCCGGATATTTTTCGTATGTCGAAGACCCCGACGGTACTTTAATTGAATTTGTGGAAACACATAAAATTCCAATTATCAAAAAAATAGGCTGGTATCTTGATCTTCGGAAACGCTCTAATCCTGCCAAATCGCTTCCACGATTCATGCTTAAAGCGTTGGGCTTGGGTAGAAAGAAATTAGATTAAAATATGGGCTTTTTTCGAAAAGAAACCCTTGATTCGTTGTTTTTTTCGACGATTTCACTCTTTTTTGTCGCTTACCTATTTGCGAGGGCAAAGTGCGTACCGATCACTATTGATGAGGTCTCAACCGTTATTACCCATACCAACAGAAATATTTGGGATATTATTTTTTATAAAAAATCTGCTGTCCCTAATAACCATGTATTGAATACCTTACTCGTCAATTTTACAACTTGGCTATTTGGGGTTCACCACGTGATTGTCCGGCTTCCCGCAATACTTGGAGGAATACTCTACTTATGGGCAGCACGCAAAATTGCTGTAATGAGTGATTCCTTTTGGCTACGCTTGTTTATAGTTACTATTTTATTGTGCAACCCTTTTGTCGTAGAGTTTTTTGCTTTGGCGCGTGGTTATAGCTTGTCCATCGGGTGTATGTTGGCTTCCATAGCATTTGCATTAGAGTATAACAAAATTCCCACACTACGTTCTTTAGTTTTTAGCCTCTTTTGGGCTTTTTTATCTGCAGAAAGTAATTTTACCCTACTCAATTACGCGATTCCTTTTGTTCTGCTGATGTTGTTGAGTTCTTGGAAAAACAATAGGGTGTATTTTGGGCGCGATATAGCGGTAGTTTTGATGGGTATCGGTATTATTGCTTTTTTTTGCTATCAGCCTATCGTAAAAATGCAGGCTGACAATGAATTTCAATTTTGGGGTAATAATGGTTTTTACCAGGAAACACTCCTCCCTTTGGTTAAGGCATCTACTTATGGGCAGGAGTACCTAGGCGAAGCATCGGCCACTATACTGTCTTGGATGATATTACTTTTTAGTATTGGATCCGTGATAACAGCAATGGTCGTTTGGAAAAAAAACAATTGGGCTGTTTCAACAAGTATTTGGCTTTCCCTGATCTTTTTAGGCGCAGTAACTTATAATGTAACGCAGTTTTACTTTTTAAAAATACCTTTTTTAAATCCTCGGACAGCCTTGTTTTTTTACACCCTTTTTGCGTTGCAATTAATTGTAGTTGCCTATTGGTTATGGGAAAAAAAACAATGGGTGGCGAAGATATATATCGCACTTTTAATGGTGTTTGCCGCCGTGAACATGGCAAACAATATGAATATACATTCGTCCCGTGAATGGTGGTTTGACTCGTCAACATTCCTTGTAATAGAGCATTTAGAGCAAATTTACAGGGAAGAACAACGAAATAGCCCAATTACACTAGACACCTATTGGACGATGTACAATTCTTTTACATTCCATATCAAAGAAAGCACCCCCAACCATCAAGAACACATACATTTATCCGATTGGCATCCTAATCGAACCTATCCAAGGGATACTGAATTTTATTTGGCAGAATCACAAGAAGAAGCTAAACAATACAGCGATACCCATGAAATAGATCATTTATTGGATGGACATATACAAGTGTTACTCAGGCGCAAAAAACAATAAATTATGACATCTATTATCTCATACAATGTAAACGGTATTCGTGCCGCAATCAAAAAAGGCTTTTACGAATGGCTGGCGCAAGCCAATCCCGATATTATTTGCCTGCAAGAAACAAAAGCACTTCTCAGCGATGTAGATACCACACCTTTGGAAGCTTTGGGCTACCACCTCAACTGGTTTTCCGCTGAGAAAAAAGGATATTCCGGCGTGGCTACTTTCTCAAAACAAAAACCAGACACGGTAGTCGAAGGCTGTGGTATTGAAGCCTACGATAGAGAAGGGCGTATCCTTCGCACCGATTTTGGCGACTACACGCTGCTGAATTGCTATTTCCCCTCTGGAACATCGGGTGATGAGCGTCAAGCATTTAAAATGACGTTTTTAGAGGATTTCTTTGATTGGGCGACTGAACTGAAAAGGACACGCCCTAATTTGATTATCTTAGGCGATTACAATATTGCCCACAAAGAAATAGATATCCACGATCCAAAAGGAAATAAGAAATCATCCGGGTTTCTACCCGAAGAACGCGCATGGATGACAAAATGGTTAGAAGAAGGTGGCTTTACCGATGCCTTTAGAACAGTACATCCCGAACTGCAACAATACAGTTGGTGGAGCGCTAGATTTAACTCGCGGGCAAACAATAAGGGTTGGCGTATTGATTACCAATGTGTTACTGGGAAAATAGCAGAAAGCCTAAAGGGCGCTATGCAATTGAACGATGTGGTACACTCAGACCACTGCCCAGTTTGGGCAGAATATGCATTGGATTAGCCGTGAAATAATGGATTATTGTTTCAATTGGCCATTCGTAAATAAAATCTTTTTTTCAATGCCAATCCTGCTCCCAATAAAATTAAAATAACCCCTCATTTGCCCCGCTTTTGTATCTAATTTTTCTAGTATACAATTGCCTTCGATACAATCATAGGTCTCTTTTTCTTGGTTTTCTGTATTACCTACTTGTACAATTGCAGAAAACCTAAAAATAGCATAAGTATCCGCATCAAAGGTGGTTTCAAGAGGAATGGAACGCAGGTTTTTGGGCGTAATACCAGATATGACCAAAAAAATACGGTATGGTTTGTTATTGCTCGAATCTATCATCTCCAAGTTAATATGAAAAGATATAGGTTCTTCTACTTCAATAAGATCCAATAACTGCGTACCCTCTGTCCAACTGGGCCGCTCCTCCATGGTCACATCTTCTTTAGAAATATCATCATAGTATTTCCAATGTAAAAGGTTAACTTTGATGGGTTTGTCTAAATTAATGGGGATACTCTGTTGCCCCCTTGCTATGGCCATCGCCCTTATTTTTGTAGTACAAGTACTGCACGACAAATCAAAGGTATCTGTTGGGAACGTACTAATTAGCGTTGCCTGACTTCCCACTTCCCATGAAATAATGTTAAAAAATAAAACTATGTAGATTAAACGCATCTGCTTTTATTTGCTGAATGCGCAAAGGTCGTACCTTTGTAGTTAATACACAATTTTGTCGCTTTAAATTACATATAATGTAGTTACTCCATCGTACTTCGTCCGTCTATTCATTTTGTTTTGAACACATATCGCATGAAACATATAAAATCAACGTTAATTTTTTTATTTTTACTCTTTTTAACTACCTCTTTACTTGCACAAAAAGTGACGCAAGGAAGGATGGATTCACTGGATCAACAAAGAATAGCCTACATCAATGCCTTCAAGGACTTGGCGGTGCTTGAAATGTATAAAAGTGGTATTCCAGCTAGTATTACACTCGCGCAAGGTTTATTAGAAACTGCTTCGGGTACTAGTTTCCTGGCCAAAACAGCCAATAATCATTTCGGAATGAAATGTGGCGACTTATGGGACGGAGAAAAAGCATATAAGCACGACGACGAGTTTGATAAAAAAGGCAACCCAATCAAATCATGTTTCCGCTCCTATTCCGACCCCGCAGATAACTTTGCAGATCATAGCGACTTTTTGCGCGATCCGCAGAAGCATAACCGATACGGCAGTTTATTCCTACTTGATCCCCTCGACTATGTAATTTGGAGTACTAGTTTGCAAGCAAGTGGCTACTCACCCGTAGGACATTATTCCGCTCGATTGATTGAACATATAGAGCGTTATCGCTTACACGAATTAGATTATCGCGCTTGGGATGAACGCCACAAGATGAGTCCTAAAAATAGAATGGTGACGGTCAATGGTGTAAATATGGTGCGCGCAGTAGAAGGCGAAACGTTGGGAGCAATCGCAGCTGCGTATGGTCTCAATGCAACAAAAGTATCAGAATATAATGAAAACCATTGGGATAAAGATGAAAGTTTAATTCACGGGACACCCATTTACTTAGCCGAAAAAAAGGCACGCTGGGAAGCCACTGAACTTGAATTTTATTTTTCGCAAGAAGGTAAATCAATGTTCGAAATTAGTCAATTATTCGGTGTTAAATCAACTGCTTTGAGGCAAATAAACGGTGTTACTACTAGCCAAGAACCCGCACTCAAAGCAAAAGTACGCCTTCAAGGGCAGCGGTTGGCTAAAGAAAAAATGGCCGTTGCTACATCCAAAATAACTAGCCCAGTCGCTTTGAAACCACGCAATAAAAAACCTCCTATGAGGCCAATTCAAAGTGATTACCCCATAAATAGCCGTAATTCAGCGCAGTTGAACCGCATTTTGGATAATCCATTCAATTTTAATGCCGCATCTAGTTATAAAATCGCAAAAATTGCTGATTCAACACCAGTAATCGAGCAACCTATCACCGAAGCCAATTATAAAGAAGAACGCACTATGGGCAGCCTTATATTCCATGAAGTTGAAAAAGGCGATACTTTGATGAATATCTGTAGAAAATTTGGCGTTGGTTTAGCCGATTTACGAAAATTGAATAATATACCTAACGATACTATCCAAATCGGGCAAAGACTCCGCGTAAAGTAGTTATTGCTTAAGCCCCTTTCTTAAAATCGGCTATTGCTTTTTTTGTAAAATCTGATAAAGCGAGCCTGCCACTTATGGCCGCACGTTCGGGCAATAACGTATCCCAATGTTCGGTGCCTTGCCAAAATATTTTTTTGAGTGCGGTGAGTGCTTCGGGTGCATAACCGCAAAGTTTTTCCGTAAAATGCGCCAAATACGCATCTAACTGCTCTACCGTTTCAAAAGATTCTTGAAACAGCCCCTTTTCTTTGGCCCAAGCAGCGGTTTGCCATTCAGATGGATTGAGGGCCATTTGTGAAAATGCCGCCAAACCTACCTTGCGCTCCACCGCAGGCCCAATCACAAATGGACCAAAACCTACGGCTAATTCGCTCAACCGAACGGAAGCAAATTTAGAGGCCATACAATAATCAGTAGCAGCAGCCAAACCAACACCGCCGCCGACAGCTTTTCCATGTACCCGCCCTATAATTATTTTGGAACATTGGCGCATGGCATTAATAACGCCTCCAAATCCATTAAAAAAGTGAAGACTCGTATCAAAGTCGATAATCGCTGTTAATTCATCAAAACTCGCACCTGCACAAAAAGTATTGTGCTCGGCACTTTGTAAAACAATCACCTTTACGGCATTATCAGTACTCAGTACCTCAAATGCCGCAATTAATTCGGCCAATAAGCCGCTTGGCAAACTATTATGGTTAGGATGGTAAAAAGTGATGGTTGCTACACCCGCAGGAGTGGTAGCGGTTTTGACGTATGCAGTAGTGGTGGCCATATTGAATATCGTAGTTATGGCGCAAATGTATAAATATTCTTGTTGCGCACGCTACCTTTGTGCTATAATTCAATGTCCCCCAATTCAATACACAAGCAGTATGAAATTTCCACATCCCATTCCCGTTCAAGACCTTGCCAAACGCTATAATGCTCAAATCATCGGCGATCATACTATAGTGGCCACCGGAATCAACGAAATTCATAAGGTAATGCCTGGGGATATTGCATTTTCTGATGTGCAAAAATATTTTGACAAGACCTTGAAAAGTGCAGCAACTGTCATCTTACTCAACGAAGTCACCGAATGCCCCGAGGGAAAAGTAATCTTATTGGTCGAAAACCCTTTTGAAGTGTATGATGATATTGTTCGACTCTATCGACCATTTGAGCCAATCCAGGTTACCCGACACGAAGCAGCGGATATTCACCCCACCGCAATCCTAGAACCCGGCGTAGTAGTAGCCAATCATGTTCGTATTGGGGCAAATACATACATACAAGCCAATACCGTACTCCATGAGCATACTTTGATTGGCGATAATGTGGTTATTGGAGCAAATAGTATTATTGGTAGCGACGCTTTTTATTTTAAAAAAACAGACGAGGGTAGTTTCAAGCCTTGGCGCTCTGGAGGAAGGGTCATTATCCATAACGATGTACATATTGGTGCCGGCTGTACCATTGCTAAAGGAGTGAGTGGCGACACAGTGATTGGAAAAGGCAGCAAACTAGATTGCCAAATTCATATTGGACACGGAGTAGTGATTGGCGAAAATTGCCTATTTGCGGCTCAAGTAGGCATCGGCGGAAAAACTATTGTGGAAGATAATGTAGTTTTATATGGTCAGGTAGGCATTGCACAGGCATTGCATATTGGTGCAGGAGCAGTTGTGTTGGCCAAATCAGGGGTGTCAAAATCATTAGATGGAGGCAAAACTTATTTTGGTATTCCAGCAGATGAAGTACGCGAAAAGTATAAAGAGCTCGCTGCTTTGCGACAATTACCCGATTTTTTGAAAAAGAATCGTACTTAGCAAAACATTAACATGCTGTATTTGGTACAATAACTCAGATTTTCGTGCAAAAACCGTGAATTTGAAAAAAAAGTACAAGAAAATGGAACTCACCCCTTGCGGTGTATGTTAATAATCCCTTAACTTTGTGCCGTTAAATAAATGTAACCCTTCATCCTATTATTTTTTTATAATCCGTCCCAATTGTCGAATTGTACAATTCTTGAATCGCTCTCTTCATAGAATATCAAATCACTTACTTGCGAATGGGTAATTTAGACGCACAGTTTTTTCTCCAATCTGACCCCAACCATGTTGACCAAGTGCAGCCATTTATTGATGACGTAGCCCAACGCTACCGACTCTCGGCAGACACACAAGGAAATATGTTGCTCTCTTTAACCGAAGCTGTTACCAACGCTATGTTGCACGGTAATCGAGGAGATTGCAGCAAAAAAGTTCATATTTCTTTACATCGCCACAAAGACGCTCTAGAAGTACGTGTATCTGACCAAGGTATCGGTTTCAATCCAGCATCAGTGCCAGATCCAACTAGCCCAGAATGCATTGAAAAATGCGGAGGTCGTGGACTTTTCTTGATGCGCGAACTGAGTGACGATTGTAGATTTATGAAAAATGGCTCTACTGTAGCCATGAAATTTAATATCTAGTTTTTTTACTAGTTTTTTAAACGCCTAATGCCGGGTGGTCTTTGTACCACTCGGCATTAGGCGTTTATATATTACCATGAAAGTCGTTTGAAGTACTTCAATAAACTATTAAAATAACGACAACAAAAAAATACGTTGAAAACAAACCACTCGTTTTTGATAACATAAAAAAAGCCGCCCAGCACAACGAAGCGCAGAGCGGCAAAAAATCAGGGGAACAAGGGGCTATCTAATACAATTACACAATTCCTGTGCAATACTAGGTTTTAAACGATCCGCCGCTTGTACCAACATATCTTCATCCATCGGGAATGGAGCAGGACGGCTACCAATATGGCAACGGGTTTGATCGCTCAAAGCGCGGGCATCACCGTTAAAAGTAGAAGCAAAGTGTTCAAAAAGTATTTCAGTAGCCACATTACGAGATTCTAAACGCTGTGTACCATTAGCATTATAAACCTCTACATAACCATTAATACGAGCGGCTTTAGACTGTTGAACTTCAATCACATTAGCACGTACCATGATCCAACGCTCGTGTTTAATATCTTTACCTAAGGTGTCTTTTTTTACATTACCCTTGTCGTCATAGACGTATTCCCAACCATCTTGCACTTCGCGCTCATCGGTATAGATACGTTCGCGGATGCGCTCTGGTGAAATATCAATATTGTTCAAACGGAAAGTAGCCTTGTAATCGTAAGCAACACCGGGTTCCGCTTTGAAATGGTACCTGCGCCATTTTGTATCAAGATCACTTTTACTAATGGCCAACACACGATCATTAAAATCGCGGGGAAGTAAGCGGTTCGATTCATTTTTTATATCAAAAATAACATAAACGATACCTAAAGCACTGGCCTCGCGTTTCATGTCTTCTTTGTTTTTGTAATCGTTGTAATACTTTTGCTCTAATTCGCAAAGGGTATTATAAGCATTTTTTGCAGCAGTTTTGTCGCCTTTACGTGCACTTTGCAAATCTTCAGTAGCCATGTTGTATAAATATTCAGCAGCATTGGCACGGCTATTAGACTCTAATTTTTCGATATTAACAAAAAGGAATTTTGCGGTATAGCCGTCTTTTGTTTGCAAAGGAATTAAAGGCATTACTTTTTCTTGACGTACCTTTATTTGACGGTGTATTTGGTTGATGCGTTCCCAATTGGAAGGACGGTTTTCAGCAATAAGCGCATCAGCAGCACGCATGTCGCGATCGGTGGCTTTTTGGAAAGCAAGTTCTAATCCTTTAACTAATTCCTCTGATTTTTTCTTACGTCCAGATAATTTATCAACGCAATGGTCAATTGCTCCATCGTAATCGCCCGTTTCAACGTAGCGTTTAGCGGTGTGGCAACTGGTCATAATGAACAATGAGGATAATACAGCAGCGAAAAAAAGATTAAAGCGTAACATGATGAATTTTCGTTTTAAAAGGATATAAACTCCTTATCAGTGAATAATGCTGCAATATTGCGCCCTTTGATGTACACTTCGCAACTAAAATATGTTAGGATGGAATTAAAATGTGTTAAATTCCTAAACAATATTGTAATGTTATTGAATGGTTTGGTTAATGGATCTTTGTTTTCTGATTTGGCTCATTGCCTAGAGTAATATTTTCAGTCTAATATCATCCGTTTAGCAATCGACCAAACACGGAGTGGTTAAACTTGAATAGCCCTGAATGAAATTCGGGGAATTAAAGGGGTGTGTTTTTTAACAACTACGGAGTAGTTGAACTTCAACGTATTTGAGCGTTTCATTACGTTGAACCCCTTCAGGGTTATTAAACATACCCCCTTAATCCCCGAATTTTATTCGGGGCTACTTATGTTTGACCCCTTCAGGGTCGGGATTCGCTTTTGCTGACCACATTAGATATTTTTAGCAATCCCGACAATTTAGGACTTGTACACAATTAATTATCATTTCTTATAAAGCAAAATATGAAAAGTTAAGTTTACCTTTCAATAAATGGGTAACTTTGCCTTGTCTTTAAATATGAAATCGCGCGGTATCGTTATTAGAACTATTAAGTACGGAGAAACCAGTATTATTACTGATATTTTTACGGAAGATAAAGGGCTGGCTACCTTTATAGGCGGTAGTGTACGCACAGCGCGTTCGCGTATGCCTATGGGATTATTCCAGCCTATGTCTCCTGTGGAATTTATTTGCTATTGGAAATCTGATGTGACGGCTATGCACCGCCTTAAAGAATGCCGCCCAGATGTGGTGCGTACAGGTATTCCATTTGACCTTGGGCGTGGGTCAGTTGCTTTGTTTATGGCTGAGGTACTCCGTAAGTGTTTACAAACGGGCGAGGTAAATACTGATTTGTTTGAATACCTTACCGATACGCTCTATTATCTGGACTCCACCCAAAATCCTATTTCTCATATTTATCTTCATTTTTTGGTACAATTGTCTGGACATTTGGGCTTTCATCCACAAATGGACGAGGAAGGCGTTTACTTTGACCTGCGTGAAGGTGCTACAACGGATGTCCAGCCAATTCATGGTCAATCGTTGTCCAAAGAAGAAACAAAAAAATTAGTTGCCTTATCAACTTGCGATCTCTCGGAAGTACATCACCTACAATTTTCAAGGGCCGACCGCAAGGCCATGCTTCAAAAACTATTGCTTTATTACCAATTGCACATTCCAGGTTTTGATAATATTCACACACCTGATGTATTGGAAAACGTTTTTTAATTTTAAATTTGCTACAAATATTTTGGTACGCTGCACCTATTTATTCCTAATTCCAAACCCAAAATATAAAAAACTTATTTTACACTGTGCTTAATCTGCAAAAATTTTCAAGATAGATTCATCCAGTTTTACGGGACGTTGACGAATCGTGTCCATCAACATCCATGTACTGGTGAGTTGTACTAATGTTTTACCATCTGCAGGACGAATAATGGTTGTATGCCGTTCCCATGTCACGTTAGTTGGTTTGCCCACCCACGTTTTTAATTCCAATTCATCACCAAGGAAGCCCTGGTGTAGATAATCTATTTCGTGACGACGAATCATCCAAGCATACTGATCTGGAAATTCAGCGGGCACAACACTTTGCCAGTGTGCACCCGCAAGATCAAGCGCAAGTTGTAGATACACAAGGTTATTGACGTGTTGTAGTTCGTCAATATGGGTCGCGTTGATGGTAATATGTTGTACTAGAAAAGACGCCATTGTTTATTGTTTTTACAAAAGTACATCATCTTTGGTTGACGTATCACTACGCCTCGTTGAATGCCCGTTTAAGGATACAATACAAAGGGTTATTTTTTGTTAAAACCAAAGCACCCATTGCAACCAAAATCTACTTAAAAGAGTCTCATATCTAATTACGGGTAATTTTAATCGAACTTTGTTTGGATTTAACGTTAAACTACGTCCCTTTGCCAAACAATATTCTTACAGGGGTGTTTTTGAGTTTAAAAAAACGATTACAGCATCCTTCTAAATATACAAATACTAAAATAAATTAGCATTATATCCACATGTCATTAATTAAACACATATTACTACTTATTCCTGCTTGCGTTATTTCACTTTCATCACTTTCCGCCCAAAATAATGCTGCTATTAGTGGTATTATCCGCGATGATGAAAACGGTGAAACACTAATTGGCGCAACGGTAGAGGCAATCGGCCTAAGAAAAGGAAATGTGAGCAACGAGTATGGATTTTACTCTTTTTCTGTGCCCGTTTCTAAAGATTCCGTTACCCTCAAATTTAGCTATCTTGGCTATCAAACACAATTGCGTCGAATATTACCCAACCGCAATGTAAAACTCGATATTGCTCTAAGTCCTGAAGGATCTGTTTTAGAAGAAATTACGATTACAGCCAATCAACTTGCCGACAAAGTAAAAACGACAGAAATGTCGGTTACTACTATTTCTACCAAGGAGGCCAAGGCATTGCCCGCGCTTTTTGGAGAAACAGACTTGCTCAAGATTATCCAACTCAAGCCGG
>JAAFHO010000478.1 GCA_013297575.1 Chitinophagales bacterium | reverse complement strand
AATGGTTTCGGGGGCTGGGTAAGGAACGCTGCCATCGTGCCGGAGTATGCTATCTGGCAAGGCCATTCCTGTTATTTTTTCGTGTCCCAAATCAAATTCCCAAATGATTTTTTCCGACAAAAAGTGCATCAACGCATGGGTGCGAAACGCTTGCTCCCATAATTCCCAAGTCCAACTCAGGTTATTGATCCAACTGCCCTCGAGGCGTTGGCGTTGTGCTGCCATTGTTTGTTGCAGCGATTTATGCAATACTTGCAGGTTTTTTAGTTCGGATGCATATTGATTTTTGAGGGCGGTAGGAGCGGCTTTCATCTCTTTTCCCTTCGCATCGAGCCATTGAATATCCGCTTTAAAATCTTCTATGCTAATAATGGCGGCGTAATCGCCGATCATTTGTTCTATTTTGCCTTCTTGCAACGAAAAATCATCCACATTGCGGCTTTCTAATTCTTGCTCCGATAGTCCTGCTTTTTGGCAATATCCTGAAATGGCTTTGTCCAATTGCTTTTTAAAACGTGGGTATTTGCATTTGGCGCGCATCAAGGTCAGTTGCGAAAATGCCGAGGCTTGCTCCGATTGCAGAAAAATTTTCAAACCCGTATCGCCCAACCCGGCGGCGCGTGGGCCTTTTCCAGGTACTTTGGTATAAGCGTATTCGATCACCTGACGTATCATGGCAAAACTTTGGCGATCGGGCGACAGCGACAATGCCCACAGCATACCTTTTAGTGCTTCCAAACGGCTTTCTTCGTACCAAAGTTCGGTCCGATAGGCATGATCCAGTAGGTAGAGCAGGGTGCTGATATATTGCTCCGAGCCTAGTTTTTTTTGTTCGGCGGCCGCTTTAGCCAACCACTGCACACCCGGTTTTGCACCTGCGGAATAGGACAATACCAGTGCGGCCAGTGGTTTTATAGCATCGGCATTTTCTATTTTATCAATGACGGTTTCGGTGAAATGCGCGAACCGCATATCGTTCAAAATATCGCTGCCATCGCCACTTTTTCGGGTAGCAACGCGCTCTTTTTTCAATTCTGCCAAACTTTTCAGGTAAGCAGGTGCTTGTTCGCGGGTAGATTTTTCAAAAAAGGACAAATCGGCAGCGGATTCAGGGAAAATATCCGAAAATTCATCGAGTATCCAGGTTGTCACCAAACGAACATGAGTACCGGAAAGGTTGTTGTTTGAGCCATAACGACTGGCTTTTTGTATATCTGCACTTTGGCAGGAAAGCCGATATGCGCTATCGTTTTGCGCCAATAACAGGTTGATATGGGAACAAAACTCTGTCATAGTGGTACGCAATTCATGCGTTTTTCCATCGGGGAAACGCAGCGAATAGTTCATCCACACGTCGTGTTGCCACGAATTATAAGCAATCGCCGATCCGTGTTTTACCGACAATACCTGCACCTCACACACCTGCGAGAGCAGCAGTAGCACATCGTCCACCCATTCCTGAATATTGCGGAAACGCGATTGTGGATGCGCATAATTGTACTCGTTGGCTTCTACGGTTGAGCGGAATCCGCTGTTCATCAATGCTTCCGGGGTAAGGGGGCTGCCCGACGAGGACGGCAGTGCCGCGAAGTGTGCGTCCAGCAGTTTTTGGTATTGATCCAAGACAGGCGATTGGGCTATCCATAATACTATGTCGGCGGGCAACTGTGCGTCTTTTTTCTGTTTTTGGGTAATAGTGCGCACCAAATCGCTGTGTGGCGCGCTGGGGAAACGCATGAGATTAAAAATGTCGTCGTAGGAAAACTCCGGCGTGATGAGTTTTTTTACCGCATTTTTATAAACATCGGAGTATAGGTTAGCACTGACAAAATGGCGATAAAAAACCAATAAACGGGTGCATTGTACCCGAAAAGCAAGGGGTTTTTGCATCAATTCTTGAAAAGCAGGCAATACCGATGGATCAAATTTATTGCTTTCTTTCCACTGTTGTGCATTACGAAGTGTATCGCTATGTGCTTGGATGGCTGCGATTAAATCGTTTAAGGCTGTTTCTTCTGCGCCATCAAAAGGTAAATCGGCATAACCGATATGCTGAGCATAACGTTTTTTCTGTAGGTCTAGTGCGGCTTCAAACCGAGGTTGCCATTCGGATTTGCGTTGACGGAAAGTGTACAATAATTGGTAGCATTCATCAACTGTTTTTATAGATGGCGTGATACGCTCTTTTTCAATTAACCATTGCTCAAAGATAAACTCAGGATAGCCATCAGGTGTGTTCTTTTCTGGTGAATATTGTGTACCGTAAATAAAATAACTTATATCATGACTCCGAGGTTGATCGTTTCTTAGGCCAAAAAAGATCATTTTTTCAACAAAAGTACGACGATCGAGATTCCCCTGCCACCATTGTGGCATATGAGCTAGTTTTCTGCCTACATAAAGTATGGAACTGTGTTCAAGCACCAAGGCATCACCTTCATCGGGGTATTCATTGGTAAAATTGCAGGTTGCAATTTGGATCATTAAAGGCCGAAAATTACTTTTCTCATACTCGGAAATATTTTGCCCCGCAACCAAATCGTTCAAAGCCTCATTGACCATAATGGCCACTTGGGTTTCCGTAGGTACGGTTTTTTTTTCAAAGATTTTGTTTAAAAAACTCATAATATAATGTGTTGGCCGTGTAAGGAACGTGATTGAAATAGAGTTGCGTTTGTTTTGCTGGAAAGGCAGGACAAAGGTAAAAACATTTTGTTTGTTTATTGTTTTTTTTGAGCGTTTTTTTATAATGCTAAAAACAATCTACCCAATTACCGCACCAACGTAACATCTCCTTGAATCACCTCCGTGCGTCCATCGGTATAAACCACCTCTGCGACCCAAAAATATACGCCAACTGGGGCTTGTTTCCCCGATGCGGTACCGTCCCAGCCATTGCTTGGGTCATCTGTGGCAATATGTTGCGCGTTGTACCATAAGCGGCCTGTTTGATCACCAATGCGCAGCCATTTTATTTCTTTTATTCCGCCACCTGAAAACAACGAAAACAACTGATTTTCAGGCGTGCCAGATGTTGGGGTGAAAACATTGGGTGCGTAAATAGATCTTTTTCGATGTACAATAATTTCCCAATTATCTTCTGATTTGCACCCGTTTGTATCGGTTACAACGATATTGATATCCGTATCTTTTTTGGGAAAAATCTGGTAGGACCCATTTACATGAAATTGACAACAATTAGAAGGTGTCCAAGAAATATCCTGTAAAACACGTCCGGTTACAAAAGTGCCTGAAATCGTATCACCCGAAAAAAGGTGCAAAGAATCGCCCATTTCAAAATCAAATTCCAAGCCAGATGGCAGCACAACCGCTTCCTTGGCCAAACAACCTGCTGCATCCTCAATTTCTACAAAATAGGATCCATAATGTAGGTTTTCCCACCTGTTGTTGGGTGCAGTTTGATCGCCGACCAGCACACTATATGGCGGAATACCACCCATAAAATCAGACAATTCAATCCAGCCGGATGATTTTCCGTAGCATTTTTCCCCTTCAAAGTTCAGTTTGTAGATAATTTGAGGCGGCGCGGTAAGCACAACGTTTATACTTGTATCTGCCCCAAATCCGTTGGCAAGATAAATTTTATAATTGCCTGGGCGGAGTGCATTAAGATGAAATATGCCCACCGATCCATCAATAATTTCGGCACCAGAGATGGCCAAATCCGTATTCTGCCATTGCAAAACAGCAGGGGTTACGCCTTCTAAAATAACAATAGAAATAGCAGCATCGTCCGAATTAAAACAGGTGGCATTGACACCAGTAATCGCCACTTTTAATACCGTGCTATCCGGCTTTTGGGCTTGTACATGAAGGGTAAAATAGCAAAAGGCCAGCAATAATAATAGATAACGTAACATCGCGAGAGTGTTCAGATATTTCAATATAATCGGTGTATTATCTTTGAAATAGCAGTTATTAAAGTAAAAAATAGGATAAAATACTACTCGGCGGGTAAAGTGTTACACATTGGAAATGTTAAATACCGCTACAAAAGTACAACAAAAAGCAATATTTTTGGGAAAATTATATTTTATGAGTCGGTGCAACCTTTTTGTTAGATATTGCCCTGCCCTTCGGGCAAAATGCTTACTTCTAAATTATTAAACCTGTCTTGTTAAGACTTTTACTCATTTTTATGACAAAATCTACTTTATTTTCATGCCTTCTGGTTTTGGGATGGGCACTTATTGTGTCGTCTTCAAAAGATCCAAGTAACCCACCAACTGCCCGCACAGGTGCTCCCTCCGAGACGACCTGCGCCGCTTCGGGTTGCCACAATGGCGGGTCTTTTGTTGGCATCGTGTCCATTACGGGAGTGCCTGATACCATCCAACTCAATACCAGTTATACCATTACGCTCACGCACAAGAGTAATGCAAAAAGATCAGGATTTCAGTTGACTTGCCTCGATGGTAACAATGCTAAATTCGGTACACTTACTACTGGTTCGGGTACTTCTGTGGCAAATCAGGCTAGTTTATCTAGGCAATATGTACGCCAATCGGCGGCTAAAACCATTTCTACGGTCGATAGCACTGCCAGTTGGTCGTTCACCTGGAAATCGCCCACTACTGCACCAGCTACCAATACCGCTAAATTTTACTTCTCTTCCTTGGCCGCAAATGCCGATAATGGAAAATCGGGCGACAATGTATTGTTGGGTACGCGTACCGTTCACTATGCTGCCCCAGTAAGCGCGGTAAACGATC
>JAAFHO010000477.1 GCA_013297575.1 Chitinophagales bacterium | reverse complement strand
GGCAGGTTCAGGTGCGTTACTTCCAGATCTGTCAATGCCGATAATTGTACGCAATAATCCGAGGGATTAAACACAAAATCGATGGTTTTGTCACAGGTATTGCCACTTTCGCCTTTTATTTGGATCGATAAAAGCCCATCCAACAAAAATGGACTTACTTCCGACAAGGCAAAATGAAATTCCGAGGTCGTATTAAATGCCCCCGAAATGACAGGAAAATTAGGCATCCCTTCAAATGTGCCTTGCCAAGTAGTTTGATCTGGGCTGTTCAACTGAATAAAAAAAATAATAACATCGTCCGTTGTGACATCTGGGGTGGCGTTATCATTACAAGCCGCAAAATAATTGCCCACCAAACAAGGAACGGCTACCAGACTTACCACCAAACTACAAGTAGCCGTATTGCCTTTCAAATCGGTTGCCGTAAAAATCACTTCGGTATTGCCCAATCCAAGATTACCTTGATCGGTATTAGCACTCACCGTGGCTGTTCCGCAATTATCGAAGGCATTTGGCGGTGTCCAACTCACATATTCGCTTGTTCCAACAGTTTCTACCGTAAAATTGGCAGGACAATTGACCAGCACCGGCGGCTCTGTGTCCGATTGGCAAACGCCGCCATCGGTGGGATTACCATCTTTATCGATCAAGGTCAAATACGAAGCGGAGTTCCAAACCCCACAAAGCGCAAAACCACCTGCTCCATTTTGAACACCATCGGTAACGCCCTTTGGAAAGGGTTGGCTCCACAACGCCGTCCCTTGCGCATCCACCCGAGTGAGGTTGTATTCGCTGTATGGTGTGGAGGTAGTACCGGCGGCCAAACCGCCGCCATCGCTGGTTGGAACAGTGACATAAGCGGTATTATTCCCCTGAATGCCGCATACCCCGCTACACGAAGTTTTTGCAATTTTCCAAGTATCCGATTTTGCGTAATAACTATTTTGCTCGTTACTCCATTTAAAAGCGATAACATGATTGGAGGCATAATAGACCGATCCATTCTGTCCTGCTTTAATGCTGGCAACATCCATATAAAATGTACCTTGGTAAAAATTTGTGATCTGATCTATCGAAGTAAACTGCAAGCCATCGGCACTGATTTTGAAAATTTCAAAACCAAATTTTTGGTCAAAATAACTGTAATAATTGGCCACCGCACCAAAAGTGCCATCGGTAAGGTTGACGATTTGGGTAATCTGAGCAGCAGTCGGCCCAGTTGTTTTACGCCAAATTTCGTTGCCAATATCATCTGTACGGAGCAAAAAAGGCAAATAACTATTGGGTCCATTCGGATTGGGGATATACATCGCCCCACCTATAATATAACCACCATCATTGGTAGCGGATACACACGATGCAAATTCTTGATTTTGGATTGGGAAAGATTTGGACCAAAGTTGTACACCTTGGGTATTGGTTTTGACCAACTGGATATTGGGATAAGCATTGAGCACTGTGATAAAAGCACTGTCATTGGCAAAGGTAGTTTGCTCACCCCAAGGCCCAATAAGGGTTGTATTCAAAATATCGCCTTGTGCCGAAACGCGTACTGCTTTGGCTTTTCCGTCCAAAGTTTTTAGCAAAACGGTATAGGATTGATCGGCGTTTTGACGTACGGCTTTCGCGTTGCCTTCACCGAGTAAAATGTGTTCTGGATTGGTATAATTGGGTTGAATATCAAATGGAATCAGCATTTGGTTATTCGTATTATTCGCATCCGAGCCGGCTATTATTTCGAGGTAATAATGCCCCTCATTCATAAATGTAGGGAGTTGAACGGTATATGTATTGTTGAGTGTTTGACCCGCATTTAAGGCACTAAAACTTGGAAATCCTAATGGGTAGCGCGGAAACCAATAGTAACTGGAATCGGAGCGTAAGGCAAAACTCACGGTGCTTTCTGGGGTAATGCCGCCACCTGCATTGCGAACAGCATAGTTAATCGTAATGCTCTCGTTAGATAGTGAAATTGGGGCATTTAGGGTCAATTCGTAGTCGGGCAGGTTTTGCCCTGTTGGAAAACTTAATTCATAATTGGCGTAATTATCGTTTTCATCGATCTCGTTGATCGAATCTTGCGGATCTATTAAAGCATAAAAAGAAAACGGGCTGGAGATTAAATCCGTTGGCGCGAGCAGTATGGTAGGGTTTAAAGAAAAATACCCCCCAGCGGCGATGGGAGGTACTTTAAATGATGTTATTTTTTGCCCGTTACTAGATTGTATAATTTGAAGTTCTGAACTATCTGTAACGCTAAACGCTGTAAAATTGCTGACCTGAATCGCCAAGTTCAAACTATTGACATTGCTCAACCCCGCAAAATTGATGGCCAATGCCAAATTGGGTTTATCTGGGTTTTCTACATTGATACGACCTGCATTTATCGTGTTATTAAATTCATCGGATTCCAAAATTTCATCGTCGGCATCTATTTTAAGCAAAATGTAATAATAACCTTCTGGCACTACGGGAACAGTCATCGCGCCAAGCACATCGGTTACTTTTTGGCCTGCTAATAGATTACCCGTAGTGACTACACCATCCAATACATCATCGGGAGACCAAATATCATCGACGGATAATGCCGATCGAATCTTAAAACTACCCACGGCATTGCCTGTACCTTGATTGTGTATATCAAAGGTGAAGGTCAATATATTGTTCCAGTAAGTATTATCATAAATTGGATTTGGCACAGCAATGGTCAAATCGGATTGGGCGTATAAGCTAAATACGGCCATTAACTGCAGTAACGCAGTAAATAACAAAGTGTAAATCGGTCTCATGGTGCAAATGTAAAATAATGTTTTTGAAATTTGCATGGCGTTAACAATTCGCAAATTTCGTATAAATAAAATATTATTGTGTTTGTATCACGTCCCCGTAGAGCCGTTGCACCGCAACGTCTCAAAAATCGCGGTTAAAAATCGCGGTTAAAAATCACGGTTATATAGAGACCAGCCATTATCAATCCTGCCCGACCTCAATAGTCTCCCACCGAATCTGCCGGTTTTTGTTTGATCCAGCCTCATAAGCAACCAAAACACCTTTTTTAGTAGCCCATAAAGCGGGTAATTCAGCCGCATCTTTAGCCAAAGTAATGGTTTGGTCGTGGTCTTTTTTGGAGGAATTGGCCGACAAGGTGCGCAATACGATCACCGTACTTTTTTCTTCGGGTTGCTGCTGATCCCAAGCCAGTATCAATTTATCATTTTGGGAAAGCAATTGTGGGTGTTGCGCTGCACTACCTTCAATAAAAGTGCGCAATTGACCCGACCCATCGGATACTTTAATCCCCTGTCCCGTTTCCGCCCCGGTGTACCAAGCCGTATAAAGTGTTGTGCCCATTTGCGCCGTGCTAGGTCCTGTATGCGGGCAGCCATCTATTTGCCATTTGTCATGGTGTAGCACAGCATACGACCCAAAACTCTTACCGCCATCACTCGATACCACATGACCAATATCGCGAATGCCGCCTGGTAGAATATCCCTAAAAAAGATATGAATATTACCGGATTTATCCGCGAATAAATTGGTGCGGCAGCATTGGCAAGCACCTTCTTTTGCCGTGACTTCGGTGCCTAATCCTGCTCCGGGTAGGGTTTGTTTAAACTTCACTGGCCGACCGCTGTCTTCACCTGCGCCACGTTCTCCCAACCACGAAATGCCTATTTCGCCGTTGGGCAAAGGGTATAAATCCATAAATGAACGGCTCTTACCTGCACTGGTATCGGTATGGACATATAACGGGGCTGTCCAGTTTTTTCCGCCATCGGACGAAAGCCGATAGTAAATATTACCTGCAAATCGGCTCTCAGGTGTAGGGCGTTTTACTTCATAAGCAGCCATAATGGTACCATCGGCTTTGAAAGCCACCTTGGGCATTCCCTCGGCATGTCCCGAAATTCCGGGTACGATGGGTATGTCTATAGGTTGGCCAAAGGATTGGCCCTCGTCGGTAGATACCGCAAAAGCAAAACGGACTACTTTATCATTGGCATCGCGTTCAATCCATGATAAAACGGGCTGTTGAAGGTGATTTTGCGTAAAATGGGGTGCAGTAGCGTCCATTTTAACGTTGGAAATGGTATGCTGCTGCGCTTGCACAGTCCATGTAGCGCACAAGAATAGGATGAAAAAACAATGACGCATGGTGAGTGTATTTGAATACATCTGCGGCGGAGGCTTGGATGGGTCTCCGCCGCAGATATTATGAAAGTATAAAAATTGTTGAACTATTGTTGAGCCGATTTACCCGTAAAATTATATTGAATACCCCAAGTAAACGTCCGTGGAGCAGCCGGTGTAAATGTAGAGCGATCTGTAGCGCCATTATTGCGGGTAGCATTAAAGGCATACAATTCGTCAGTGAGGTTTAATATATTCATAAAGAGTTCTACACCTTTTAATTTATAGCCAATCCTGTAATTAAACACACTTACACCCGGCAAACCTAATGCGCCTTTATCCTCATATCGTACGGTATTTACTTGGTTTTGATACCAAGGAGAAAGGCGTTGCCATTCCAATGAAGTTCGGAAATTGGGCAGCCATTTTGGGTAATAACTTAACTCTGTATTGAGCAACCAACGTGGGGCACCGGGCATGGTTTTTCCATCTACATTTTTAATCACATCATTGGGGCGTTGGCTTAGTTCAAATGATTCGAAGGTATGTAAAGAATAAGCGCCTCCTAAGCGGAAAAAGAACTCTTTTGTTGGCTTGACCGTTAAGCCAAATTCTACACCACGGTG
>JAAFHO010000476.1 GCA_013297575.1 Chitinophagales bacterium | reverse complement strand
CGGTAGGTGAATTACCACGGATAATGATGTCATTTCGAGAATCATTATTGGCGGCCACACCCGCAAAATTAGCAACAAGTTTGGCCACATCATTGCGACCACCAGAATAACGACTTACCTCTTCAGTATTGAATTGGCGCGCCGAAATGGTGGCCAATTCGTTCATCGGACGGTCTTTATTGGTTTTTGCGGTAATAACCACCTCCCCAATAGAAGTGTAAGCCTCCTGTAAACGAACATTGATTTGTACCTCCTTTCCGGCAGTGGTCAGGATATTAGGAATGCTTTGTGTTTCATATCCTGGATAATTGATCGAAAGTTGGAGCCGACCTACTGGTGTATTCTTAATAACAAAAATACCATTTTCATCAGTGGTAGCACCCAACACAGGATCAAGCCCAACGGTTCGGATCGTAACCCCAATTAAAGGTGTTTCGGATTGTAGGTCAAGTACTGTACCTCTAAGGGTAGAGGTTTGAGCGGCCGCCCAAAGGGGTAAAAGTAGCGTAAGTAATAAAAGTAATTTTTTCATGCCAAACATATTAGTTGTAGTTTTTAGTAAACAAATAATGCTATTGTTAATGGCACAAATGTACAGTTGGCTCAATGGCTACTGCAATCACTTTCGGGTGGTTGGTTGTAAATATAGGATGAGTTGGCGAGAAACTAAGTTGAACAAACTGAGCATTCAACAGTGTGTAAAGCACTAGGTTTTGTGCGCATTAGCACAAAACCTAGTGTACATTATGGTATATTAGAAAAAATCCACCAATTCCAAATCAAAAATAATGGGCGTGTTGGGATCAATATCTCCAGATCCATATCGACCATAAGCCAAACCAGAAGGCAGGATAATCGTTGCTTTACCTTTTTTATTGAGTAATTGCAAGCCTTCACCAAAACCCCTTACCACGCCATCCACTGTAAACTGAGCCACTTGGGTGCCTTTAGTTTCATCAAAAACCTCGCCATTTAAAAAATAGCCTTTGTATCTTACTGTAACCGTAGAAAAAGGCCCTGGTTTTATACCATCGGCATTGCCCTGATCTGTAATTTTGTAGTACAGGCTAGTCGAGGTTTTTTGATATTCACTTGTAATACCTTTGCTATTAAGGTATTCATCAATTTTAATAATATCAAGATCAAGTTGTTCCTGATAAGTAAGGACTTTTTCTTTGTTACAAGCAAAAAGCGCTAGGCAAGAAAGGGCAATAAAGATAAGTAAATTTTTCATGAGTGCATATTTTTGGCGCAAAAATATGCACTTAACCAACTAATGGAGTAAAAATTAATTTTTTTGTTTGACAAACATCTGCATATCGGAGTTTTCCGGGCTCAACACCACTGCAAAATAAGCACCACTCGGCCAGGTATTTGTATTCATTTGCCAAGTTTTTATACCCGATTCTATGGTTTGAGTATCTTCTTGGTACATCAATTGTCCCGTAGAAGAATAGACCATAAAGCGCACATTTTGTTGTGTTAATGCTTCAAATTGCACCATTGTTTGGTCGTCAAAAGGATTTGGATAGACTTTTAGGATATTTGTTTCTCCTACGGCTGGTGCATCTGTCCCTACAGGTGCATTCATCTCAAACTGATACTGAATACCTTCCTTGAAATTGTCACCTTGAATTGGAGCATCTTGATAATTGAATGTATTATTAGCCTGATAAACATAATATCCACAGGGATTATTGGCATTACATTGCAGCATGCCATCTCCTACCGCGTCAACGATAGTGAAACTGTAACAACCATTATGTGGTAGGGTGACCGATACCGTATTTTGCTCGTTATTGCCAAAGGTAGTCGTCGAATTACAATCAGGCGTATAGACAGTACCCCCACCCAATGGGCCTACACATGTATTTCCGTTATATGCTACGACTTGCTGATTAGATAAATCTTTAATTTCCCAATAGGTCTCATTACCATAACTATCTGTTCTTATTCTTATTTTTATTTGCCTATCAGTAAATTTTATGGCTTTGGTAAAACTCTTGGAACGAACATTATCTTGCAAAAACGATTCATTGGGTAATGGATTTAATGAAAGCGTTAGTGTCCCTGTATCTTGGAGTATGATATTATCGGCAATAATTTCGCGTTCGTCTAAGGGAGATAGAGTGCCTGTTATTGGTATGGTTGTGAGTAATAAATCATTCAACCGAACAGAGACATTGGCACCGCTAATAGGATTTTTTCCAGTATTAACGACCGTAAATTTTGGTTTAATAACAGTAGTTCCGCAAATTTCGCTGTATGGCAAACCTGGATCAAAATAGTAAATACCTGCATTGTTGTCTCCTATAGGTAAAGGGCATTGTGATGCACGAGCCCAAAGTGAGGTAGCAGTGAGGGCTGGTACTTTTTCAATTCTTTTGCCCGGACAAATATAAAAAACTGAAGGAAATGAAGTGACATTGAATTGCTGAGCAAGTTGATGGCTGCTGATAATGGGAAAATTAATTCCTGCCGTCCAATCCTGTTTAGTATTATTCGGAGATGAGCAATTATTATCGCCAAAGATACAATTGTAATTGGTATTTGGATCTCCTTCTATATAAAAAATTTCTAACTGGTTGTCACCAGTAGGGCCGTGACTAGCATATAGGTTGTTCAAAAAACCACCATTATGATAGGCAAAAGAGGTTTTACTATCGGTGGAAAAAAATACCAAGATTACGATTTTTCCATCGTTTAACTTAGCATGCAGGTTTTGATTATTTCCATTGATATCCACTGCGGAAAAGTCTGGAGCTGATTGGGCTTTTGAATGTACCACAATTAGTAGCATCAAGGATGCTAAAATAAGTATAAGTTTTTTCATCACATTTGTAAAGCGACACTTTTTCAAAGTGTCCTCTATTCTAGAAAATAAGAAAGCACAGTATCTCTAAAGATTAATTTTTCGAGCGGTAACTATTTTTAAGTCTAAAGCAATGCCCTAGCATAGAAAACAGGAAATACCAATACGAAAGTTACCTTTGAGTGTGAGGTACCGTACTCTAAAACTTCCTTTGGCACATACTCCATCTTATCTAGATAAAATTGAGTATGTGCTTGTTAAAAAATAAAGGTAGAATCACGGTGATGAATCATTATACAATTATATAGACAAGATACCCTTTAAAATCCCCTACTTTATTTGGGGTATTTTATTTTTGTATTTGCAAATATTTGACAATTTCTAATTGTCAAATATTTGTTCGATTAGATGACTGCAATTATTGATAAATAAGCACCCACAATAGGGGATTACATGAGTAGTACAATCGGTGTAGAACAGTTATGTATACAATAATATTAGGTTTTATAACGCTAAGATTTGGCTAATGTTTGCTAATTTTAGGCTTTATCATGCTTATTCTATTTAGGTGACTATCTAAGTATTCAGATATTTTATACCTTTGTTCTTTCATACTATTACTCATCACATTTACTACTTTTGGTTATGACTCGTTTTTATTTATTATTTACTGCTTTTACACTTTCCATTAGCCTTTCGGCGCAAGTCACGCCCGATTTTGAATTTTTACCCGATAGCGTGAGTATCTTAGTTCCCGCTACCATACAAGACTCTGCTGCGGATTTGGAGATACACAGCATGGTTGCTACTGATATTAGTGTTAAATGGCAACGGAACACGCTAATGATTACTCCTGGCTGTCAAACTCAGGTGTGCGACCTAAATGCTTGCTATGGTGCTGCATTTAGCTCAAAAACATTCCCGTTGGGTGCCAACCAAGAAGGCCCTATCTCTGTCCACTTGATCAATAATACAGGCAATATCTGCCAAGCTGTTATTCGTTTGGATATGTGGAATGTAGATGTTCCAAGCGTAGTTGTCCCAGCTTATTTTGTCTTTAATGCAACAAGTTCAATCAATGATATTTTTCGCCTAGAAGAAGTTAAGGTGTTCCCTAATCCAACAAGCGATTATTTCACGATCCAGAATGATAAAGTGGCTCGCGTACGCATGATGACTTTAGATGCGCGCGAAGTAGCCAATTTTAATGTGGAACAAACAAAAACATGCATGCTAAATGGCCAATCAGCAGGTATGTATGTGCTTTTAATGGAAGATAATACAGGCAAAGCGATCGGTGTAGCGCAGTTGGATGTGAAATAAAATTACACGATTCCTCGGTACGTTTTTCCTATTGGAAGGCTAATAGCATCCAATTTGATCTCTGTAGCCGAAAAAGAAGTGATTTTTCCATATTTGTAAATACTTAGCCCACTCCCATTTCGGTCAAAAAAGGTCAATTTTTGGCCATACTTCGCCGTTTTTTTCGCCCGATGCGCTGCATCGAACTCAAAAAAGCGGCTCGCCTGGCCAAAAATTGCCTACTTTTTTGACTCGAAACCGTTGGGCTAAGTATTTACATATTTTTCATTCAAAACATAAACATATCCATGTTAGGTAATATTTTTCTTGTCTTCACCATACTATCTCTTTTTGGGGTAATTTCTATTACTGCCTCACCCATGCCTGGCGGTGACCGAGGCGTTGGGGCTGCTTTTGTGATGTTGATTTGTGGTGGAGGTTTCTTTCTATTTACGGGATTACTTGCTTTAACTGCTGGTTATCGCAATTGTTTCGACTGGCTCGAAACGACTGGAGGTTTGCGCAATCTGCTCATCATCTTTGGGTGGTTGTCCTTTTTTGTGGCTATTTTTTCGAGTGCTTCATTCAGGGGAGAATGGCACGATGGTGAGTTGCCCCAATTTTTACGGTGGCTTTCGCAAGCGTA
>JAAFHO010000484.1 GCA_013297575.1 Chitinophagales bacterium | reverse complement strand
GAATTGCCCAAAACGCAAGGTTTGGTCAGCCGTTTGATGGAAACGGAGTACCTCACGCTGCCTATGGAGGAAGAATTGCTGATGTAATTACAGTAGTGCAGCGCCAAAAACGCCTGCACTATCACCCAATTTGGGTTTCATAAAAATCGTATCAAGACGTGGGTTAAATACGTGTTTGCGTACTTCATCCACGCCACGGGTAAAAATCAGGTCGATATTGCCCACACCACCGCCTATAACAATCACATCGGGGTCAATGATATTGATCACTACCGCTACTGCTTTACCAAAATAGTGCACCAACCGATCCATTGTTGCCGTGGCATGAGGGTCAGTTCCTGCGGTGTCCAAGGCTACAATATCTTTGAGTGAACGGTGCGTTCCGCTTATCTTTTCATAATGTTTTTCCAAAGCAGGGCCAGAAATTACGGTTTCTACACAACCATATTTGCCACAATAACAACGTGTTCCGTTTTCTTCTAGCAAATTGTGGCCCCATTCTCCACCAATGCCCTGACGGCCTTGAATGACATTACCACGCACGACTACACCGCCACCAACGCCAGTTCCCATAATAATACCAAATACCACCTCGGCATTAGGTACGGCCTCCTTGGCTGCGCCCATATGGGCCTCGGCAACGGCAAAACAATTGGCATCATTAGATAATTTTACGGGTATTCCACCCAATATAGCCGCTAGGTCGCGGTCAAATGGCATACCGTTCAATGCAGTCGTATTGGCGTTTTTCATCGTCCCAGTAATAGGATCCATCGCGCCTGGATGACCCAAACCCAAGGCTGAACAGGTAAGCCCCGATTCCGCCGAGAGCATATCTACCAGTTTTTTGATTTGCCCTAATATATGATCGTAGCCTTTATCGGCCTCGGTCGGTACACGTAGGCGCGCAATAGGCTGTAAATTACTACTGCTTTCTAAAATGACACCTTCTATTTTGGTGCCGCCTAAATCAATTCCCCAGAGTGGTTGCATAATTTTGTATTGTTTTGATATTCACGTTAGTTGATGCTTAGTTTTTATACTTATCGGGCAAGTAATTGTTGAACAAAGGTTGCCCATCCAAATCTTTTTTTCTCTTGTTTTACCCCTTCAATCATGGTTTTTGAGCGATTATTATCAAAAAAATCGTTCATCGCCATTGCAATTGCGGTAGGTTCAGGAGGAACAACATAGCCTGATATTCCATCTGTCACGATTTCTGGCAATCCGCCCACATTACTGACCAGCATTGGTTTTTCAAAATGGTACGCCATTTGCGAAATACCACTTTGCGTAGCCGTTTTGTAAGGTTGCACCACCAAATCCGCTGCCGAAAAATAGTAGGTAACGGCTTCATTAGGGATAAAATCGGTGAACAAATGAACACGATCTTTCACCTGTAATTGTGCAATCAATACCTCATATTGATCCCAAGATTCGTAGCATTCCCCCGCAATAATCAAATGAATATCGGTGGTTTGTGCCAAAGCTGTTATCAGCAAATCTAATCCTTTATACGGACGGATAAAGCCAAAAAAGAGGGCAAACTTACTGTTTTCTGGCAAATTTAAAAACTTTTTTGCAACAATTGTGTCTGTTGTCGCTCCATAAGAATCGTAAACAGGGTGTGGTGCAAAACGAACCGGTTTATTCGTAAACTGCCCAATTTCTTCACCAACAGCACGCGACATCACTAAAAAATCGTCGCAACCTCCTATGAAATACCTTGAAAACTGTTGATCACCTATCCTTTTTTCGTGGGGAATAATATTATCGGTTAATGCAGTAACATGTATTTTTTTCTTTGAAAACCAACGCATTACGCGTAAAATGCTACCCAAACACGGCCCCATAAAGGGCAACCAATACCGTACAATCACCAAATCGGGTTGAGCATCTGCCAATGCACGTCCAACGACCCACCAATTGAAAGGATTGATCGAATTAATACGTGTATGGATCACTAAGTCGGAAGGTGGCGGATCATCGCTGTATTGTGTTTTGCCGGGGAACAAAAAACCTGGATATTGTAGGGCAAAACTGTATATCTCCACAGTATGGCCTTCGTCCTGAAGCGCAATAGCCAGTCGTTCCGATAATGCTGCAATTCCGCCCCGAAGCGGATGTGCTGGTGAAATAACGATGATTTTCAACGTGTATCTTTTCGTTTTACTAATAATTCAATACGGCTTCCATCGCTTTTGCCACCTTATCCACCGATAGTATCATCGTCGCTTCGAGTACAGCGTTCAATGGCACTGCTGGTACATTTTCTGCTCCAATAGTACGGACCGGCGCATCCAAATCCTCAAAACAGTGCTCCGACACCCGAGCAGCGATACTTTGCGCAAATGTATTATGCACCGGCTCTTCAGTCACCACCAAAACCCGACCGTGCAAGCGCGATTGCTCAAAAATAGCCGCTTCATCCAAGGGAACCAATGTCCTTAAATCAAGGATACTTATCCTGCCCGCAAAACGTTGCGCAGCGTTCAATGCCCAATGCACACCCATGCCGTAAGTAACCACGACTAACGCTTGTCCTTTGTCAATTTGTGTTTCGGCTGCGGCCAATACAAGCCGTGCTTTGCCAAACGGAATACGATAGTTTTCGTCCGGTTCTACCGTTTTTGCGGCATCAGTACCGGGTACTTTTGACCAATACAGCCCTTTATGCTCCAAAATAACAACTGGATTGGGGTCTGCAATCGCCGATTTTAGTAACCCTTTCATATCTGCACCATTACTCGGATAGGCAATTTTGATCCCTCTAATATTGGTCAAAACACTCTCTACACTGCTACTGTGGTACGGCCCGCCGCTGCCATACGCCCCAATCGGTACACGCAAAACACACGAAACAGGCCATTTTCCATTACTCAAATAACAACTCCGAGACACCTCCGAAAACAACTGATTCAACCCCGGCCAAATATAATCGGCAAACTGTACTTCCACAATGGGTTTAAGCCCTACCGCACTCATCCCTACCGTGCTGCCTACAATAAAAGCCTCTTGTATGGGCGTATTAAATACGCGATGGTCACCAAATTTGTCTGCCAATGTAGCGGCTTCCCTAAACACACCACCGAGCCGGCGGCCTACATCTTGTCCGTACAACAACACCGTAGGGTCATTG
Source organism: Chitinophagales bacterium (assembly GCA_013297575.1). Taxonomy (GTDB): domain Bacteria; phylum Bacteroidota; class Bacteroidia; order Chitinophagales; family Saprospiraceae; genus M3007. The sequence continues at coordinate 1,559 of JAAFHO010000484.1, read as the reverse complement.
CGCAGGTTTTCCTCCATGGCAAACAAGGCGCAATCCACCATTACTTTTATCTCGCGGTCTTTGGATACGCGTTCGCCTTGCTCCGACACAACGGGTGTTGGCGCAAAAACGTGGGTAAATAAATCTTCGGGTGAAGGATCAGGGGCGTTTTTGGCTTGTTCAAAGTCCATTTTAACCGTTGCAATGACCTCATTCTCAATATCTTGTATTTCGCTTTTGGAAATATTATTGTCCAATAGCAATTGGCGCAAACGCGGATACGGGTCGCGGCTTTGATGCTCTTCCAAATCATCGCGGTACCATTCTTTGCGCACCCCAGAAGTATGGTGGTTGAGCAAGGGTACGCGCGCGTGCAGGAGCATCGGGCGGCGTTCGGTGCGGATCGTATGGATACAATGTTGCACCGTATTCCAACAGGTCGTAAAATCGGTGCCATCAATACTGATCGCTTCCAGCCCCGGGAAACCAGCAGCATATTCGGCGGCATTGGCCACACGAGTTTCCGCAGCATTGGCCGATATATCCCAACCATTATCTTGAACAAGGTACAAAATAGGCAACTTTTTTAAAATCGCCATTTGAAACGCCTCCGATATTTCCCCTTCTGTCACAGCAGCATCGCCGAGCGAACACACCACAAATGGTAGGTCAGCATCGGTTTGGGGGAAGGCTTCCTTCATTTGTTCTTTGTACCAAAATCCCATGGCTGCACCGGTAGCCGGAATGGCTTGCATACCTGTGGCACTACTTTGGTGCGGAATTTTGGGCTTATCAGCATCGCGGAGGCTGGGGTGGCAATAGTAAGTCCTTCCACCCGAAAACGGATCATCGCGCTTAGCCATCAATTGCAACATCAAATGATAAGGACGCATCCCGATGGAGAGCAAAATACTATCGTCGCGGTAATATGGATAGACGTAATCCTGTGGCAATAATTGTAGCCCGAGCGCAATTTGAATGGCCTCGTGCCCGCGCGAAGTGGCGTGCACATACTTGCTCGTAAATTTAAAATTTTCTTCGTAGTGCTCCGCCATGGTCTTGGCAGTAGCCATTAATCGAAATGCACGGAGCAGGATATTTTTATCCAAAAAAGGTTTGGTCAGTTGTGGTGGTGGTGCGACCTTTGCCTTTGTCAATAATTCAGTCATGATTAAATATGTATAAGATCATTGAAAAGGAATCGCCTCTTCAAGAAGGGGACAAAGGTACGTTATTTGGGCTCTACGAAACAATATTTGGCTCAACTGTTTCGGACGAAATGCGCGAAAGACTCGCCGTAAAAACCGATATTCACTTAATATTTGCCATAAACGAGCAAAATAAGGCGATTGGCTTCAAAATTGGTTTCCGCGAAGACCCCGAAACCTTTTATTCCTGGCTGGGTGGTGTATTACCCGATTACCGTGGACAAGGCATTGCTAAGGCATTGATGGAGCAACAACACACATGGTGCCAGCACAAAGGATACGCGTTTATTCGGACAAAAACAATGAACCGCTGGAAGTCGATGCTGATCCTCAATATTCGGATGGGTTTTGAGGATCAGCATCGAATATTGA
>JAAFHO010000475.1 GCA_013297575.1 Chitinophagales bacterium | reverse complement strand
TGGTGGTCAAATTGTGGTCTATGATGGCCTTTTGAACAAGATAGAAACGCCCGAAGCACTCGCGGGTATGTTGGCACATGAAGCGGCGCATGTTAAAAAAAGGCATTCACTCCAATCCATCGCCCAGCAACTGTCGCGGTATATGTTTTTGTCGCTTATCCTAGGCGATATGAACGCTTTGGTGGCTGTACTCGCCGAAAATGCGAATCTTTTTGCTTCCATGAGTTATTCTAGGGCATTGGAGCAAGAAGCAGACCAAGCGGCATTGGCCAGTCTTCAAAAAAATCACCTTGATCAGATGGGGTTGGTGCACTTGTTTGAAGTACTGCAAACAGTGGATAAAGCAGCACCCAAAGATGGTACACAGTTTTTTAGGTCACATCCACTCACGGAAGAACGACTTGCGGTGGCACGCGCAGCAGCGGCAACACAGCCGTTACCCCAACAAAATGAGGCTTTAAATGCGGCGTTTCGGGTATTACAGCAGTCAAATAAATAAAATCTATACCATATTTATGATACAACACGCTATTGAACGGCTCGCTTTTCTTTGCGATACTATTCCGGCTTTATTACGCCAAATCAGTCCCGCCGATTTTGCCCACAAACCGCACCCCGACAAATGGAGCAAAAAGGAGGTAATTGGTCATTTGATCGATAGTGCAACCAATAACCACCAGCGTTTTGTGCGCGGGCAATTTGAAGATACGCCTAAAATTCTTTATCAGCAAAACTATTGGAACACCTATAGTTATCACCAAAGTATAGATGCTGAGCAGATTATTTCATTCTGGACATTGTACAATAAACAATTGCTGGAAATCATAAAATGTATGCCAGACGAAATGCTTTTGTGTACGGTAGAAACCAATGCCGTCCATACAATTGCCTTTTTATTTGAAGATTATGTAGCGCATGCGGAGCATCATTTGAAGCAAGTGGTGGCGTATTAGTTGTATTTTACTCTTTTTTAAAACAAAAAGACTTGATTATGTAGTTGATAATCAAGCCTTTGTACGTTTTTTTAAGCCCTTCAATTTTTTATATTTTAAGCCTTACAACACTGCTTCCACCCAATCATCAATCCCTTTTTTATCGGTACTGAAATTGACACCAATACCTGTAATCAATTTGTTATCGGCTCGATATTTACCAGCATAATCCTGTTTTTTAATTTGGTCAAGTCCTTCTTGTGCCGTTTTGTTGAATTTGAATTCAAAAATATACACATCCGTTAAGGTTTGAACAATGCTATCTGCGTGCCCCTGCGAAGAATGGACTTCGCTGTTCACAAACACGCCTAAATACTTAAAAACCAAATGAACTAAGCCATGAAACAAGCCTTCTGTCTGTTTTGAATAGGCTTCAACGGGCAAATCAGCCAAAAGAGCATTGAGGATGGTTTTTACTTTTTCTAAATCTCTGGCAACAAAGGCTTTATTCAAATCCTGTATCGCCATGCCTGTGTGAACGCGCTGTGGATTTTGCGAAACATCGTCAATCAGAAATTCATACATGCTTTCTCGCACTTCTTTATTGGGGTAATCCAAGACCATGTCGCCCGTCATTCTATCCACTTTTTTAACTGTTAAATAGCCTGTTTGGAAAAGTAACGGAATAAGCGTAAGGTTGTCAAGGTCGTATTTGTCCAAAATCCTATCATTAACGATTGAATTTTCAACATTATAATAAGTTAAACGCCGCATTTGTTTAACCAAAAAATCGGGGCTTCCTGTGCTAAACCAATGATTGCGAAATGTTTGTTCGTCCAAAAAATTAAGTGTTCCGAATGGATTATAAACTGTAGTTACGCCATCCCAACTATATCCATTATACCAAATTTTCATTTGAGTAAGTAATTCTTCTCTTTGAATATTTAGTTTTTTTTCGCATAATTGAAGATAATCCTCAAAGTAAAACTCTAATTCTTCTTGTGTATAACCCGTCAAAGCGGCATATTTTTCGGTCAGTGTAATGTCTTTTAAATTATTCAGGTGTGAAAACAAGGAGATTTTTGCAAATTTTGAAATACCCGTGATAAAAACAATTTCCAGCAATTCATCGGAGTTTTTCAAAACACCGTAAAACTCTCGTAAAATATCTCGATTAAATTTGCCGGTTTCAACGTCTTCTTTTTCTAAAAAATCTATAATCGGTTTGTCGTATTCGTCTATCAACAAAGCGACTTTCCCGTGCTTTTTTGATACCTCTTCAAGTAATTCTTTGAATTGCAGTTTATATGTCGTTTCGGTTAAATGAATTTCATAGTGTTTGGCCCAACGATTCAGTTCCTTGACAATTGCTGCTTCTAGACCTATTTGTTTACACGCCATATCGTCGAATGAAAAATGCAGCACAGGGTTTTTCTTTGACCAATCCCAATTGTTTTCTACCCAAAGCCCTTCAAACAAGGCTTTATTCCCCAAATATAGTTCTTTGAGCGTAGAAATCAATAACGACTTGCCAAAACGACGGGGGCGAGACAGAAAATAGTATTTACCGGTTGTCGCTAATTGATGCACTAACCGTGTTTTATCAACATAAACACAATCCTTTGCCCGAATTTCTGGCAAGGTTTGTATGCCAATTGGTAAGTTTTTCATACCGCAAAGATAAGTGAATTTGGCATGTCGGCAATAGTTCCTACCGAGCGACCACTAATTTTTGTTGCTCTGTTTTTGAAATTTCTACCATTATCGCATAAATAGACAAACTAATAATGGAGGAGAAAAAGCACCAAACGGATAGTATATAATGTTCATAAAAAATAGCAGTAACGATATAGGAGATTAAAACGGTAGTTCCTAACATCCACATCCGCCGGATATGTGAAAAGAATGGAGGTGCTATGGTTGCCAAACCATATAATGTGATACTATATTTTCTCAATGAGGGCGGGAAGTCTTGAAAATATTTAATGTGGTATCCAACTATATTTGCTTCCACATGAAAGTTCAAAAGACAATACGCCATATATACGCCTACGATTAATCCTGCCGCGACGAAGACCTTTTGTATGTTTTTTCTTGTTTCCTTTTTTTCAAGTATCAAAATGGCTAATGGTACCCACATCGGCCAAAGCATTTGTGCGAAAAACAAGTAAATATAAGTGCCTATTTTTTGGATATTTACATAGTCGGGATTGGACAGTGTGAGCCAAAGCACGCCCTCTGCTATTTGCTGCACCCCAAAAATGAATGGAATGCTGGCAAATAGCAGTTGGGGGGAATGGTGTGTCTTTTTAATTGTTGCCACACCGATAACATTGAGCACAACACCTGCTCCAAAACTTGCACTTGCTGAAAAACACATATGTTTTTAGTTTTTGTAAAAAATTTATCCTTCCAGCATTTTTTTCTTTTCCAAGTAATCTTCACTATTGATTTGCCCCGAAGCAAAACGCTTTTTGAGCAGATCAAGCGGTGTGTTTTTCTTGGTTCTTTGCCCAGGAATATCATAAGGCGTTGCGAAAATCCAAAAAACTAAGATACCCCAAAAAAACCACCAAATATAGTGCATTCCAAAAAAGTGATAACTGTCGTAATAATACATAATTTTATTTATTTTAAAGTGTAATTTTATACTGTGTAATTTTCCTTACGCTCCAATATGCTTTCTAACGCATTTTGGAGGTGTTCAATAGCGCCTGACACAGCGGCTTCAACGGTATCGGCTTGGTCTGACACCGCAATAGGTTGCCGGCCTTCCAGCCTTGCTTCCATTAAACAGCGTATGTCATTCATGCCTTCTTTTTTACCATTTTGGTCTGTGATATGCACTTCAATTCTCGTGATATGAGACTGGTATTGATCCATTTCTTCTGCGATTTGATCCGCAAAAAAATCGCGATGCCTTTCATCCGCATGGATGGTTTTATCGGTATTTATTAAGATTTTCATTATAAGAATATTTTTAATAGTGATGTTTTTTAACCGTTGTCTTCATCCAAGTCATTATGGTTATCGCCTCCTATACTGTAGTAGTTATTTTCTTCGTCCTCGCTACCGATACGCTCCTGTTCATCATCCAATTCTGATCCTGGAACATCTAAATCATCGCCTGACATGTCTTCTTCAAAGTCTTTTTCATTCATTATTCCGACTACTTCATTGGGGGCTGAGGGTTCTTGCTTTGCTTGGCTATAAATATCCTCGGATGGCGGGTATAATGGGTAACTTGAAAGATTAATTTTTTTTGTTTTATTCTTTTCTTTGATATTGATATGCGGTTTTGAATGTTCCTCATACATATCTACTAAGTCATTGTAGTGTTCCTCCAGGTGCTGGACATGGATTAGTTCATTATTTGTATCATTTACAGGCATTTCCTGGATGGATTTAGATAATTCAGGAAATTCTTGATCTATCGTTAGCGTGATACTTTGAATATCTTGTTGCAATTCGGCTATTGTTTTCATGCGTTGGGTATATTAGGGTGGTTAATTTGATCAATAGACAATTGCTTTGTACAGAAGAACCAATCGTAACAGGTAACGTCGTCTGCTTTGTTTTCCATTCTGTCTTTAGCAACACCGCAAGATCCGGCAGTTGGCACAATGACATCGTCGCCAGGTTGCCAATCGGCAGGTGTAGCAATATCATACGCATCGGCGGTCTGCATGGCAATGAGGGCTCTTTTTAATTCATCAAAATTTCGACCCAAGGAAAGCGGGTAATAAATGATGGCGCGAACTATTCTTTTGGGATCAATAAAGAAAACGGCCCGTACTGCTTTAGTGGAACTTTCGCCCGGCTGAATCATAC